>CALLUY010000110.1 GCA_938010615.1 uncultured Pirellulaceae bacterium
ACTGCACGAACTACGTCATGTTCGAATGTGGACAGCCGCTGCACGCGTTTGACTTCGAAAAAATCAAAGACGGCAAAGTCATCGTTCGCAATGGAAACGACAAAGAAAAATTCCCGGCAATCGACCACAAGAACTACATACTCGACGAAGCCATGTGTGTCATCGCCGACGCCGACAACGCCATCGCACTCGGCGGAGTCATGGGTGGGCTCGATTCGGAAATCTCGGACGCGACGACTGAAATTTTGATCGAAGCGGCTTACTTCAATCAGCTTTCGGTTCGCAAGACGGCCCGGCAGCTGAAATTGCAGAGCCCTTCATCATTTCGATTTGAGCGTGACGTCGATTCGCAGCAGCTCGATTGGGCAAGTCGTCGCTGTTGCGAACTGATTCTCGAGACGGCCGGAGGCGTGTTGCTCGAAGGAGTCGTCGACGTTGGCGATCGACCAAAGGAACCCAAAACCATCACCTTGCGTCTATCGCAATTGAAACGCGTTCTGGGAATCGACATTCCCTCTGACTTTGCGCCGAAAGTGCTTGCCGCGTTGGGTGCCGAAGTAACCGACGCAAGCGACCAGCAAGTCACCGTCGTCGCACCGACATGGCGAAATGATCTTACTCGCGAAGTTGACCTCGTCGAAGAAGTTGGCCGCATCTTCGGTTTTGAAAACGTCCCCGATGATGCTCTCGTTCCGATGGCGGCTTCGTTCACTCAGAAAACAGATCGAGTCCTCGGCAAAGTTCGCGACGTGCTAACCGCAGGCGGATACAACGAAGCGATCTGCCCCAGCATCATTCCCGGCAAGTGGTCCGATTCGTTCAGCCCTTGGACTGACCAAACTGCCATTCGCAGCAGCCAACCAATGCCGGGCGTCCTAGAGAAAGCCAGTCAAAACATTGGCGCCGTCGATCAGCTTCGCCGTTCGCTGGTACCGAGTCTGCTTGAAGCTCGCCGCGTCAACGAAGCGAGATCGAATCAGGATATTGACTTGTTCGAAACGGCTAAGGTTTACCTTCCCGTTGAAGGCAAACCCATTCCTGACCAACCAACCATGCTCGGAATCGTCACCGGCAATGGCTACTACGCGCTTAAAGGAATTGTCGAAGCGATCGTTCATCGAATCGATCCGGCGCAAAGCGTTTCCATTTCAAATTGTGATCTAGATTTGCTGGATGTGAGTCGCCGTGGAACGCTTGAAATCGCAGGCAAACGACTCGGATTCATCGGAGAAATTTCGACCGCTGGCAAGAAACTTTACGGCCTTCGAAGCAAGACGTCGATTGCCGAAATTGATTTGGCCGTCCTCGATGAGTTAGCCATCATCATTCCGCAACATGTTGACCAGAGCCCATTTCCTCCGATGGCTCGCGATTTCAACTTCATCGTCGAGAACAGCGTCCACTGGTTGGACTTGGAATCAACCGTTCGCGACGCGGGTGGCGAATTGGTTGAATCGATTCTCTATCGTGAAACCTTTCGCGATCCGAAGAAGGATGGCGATTCGAAGAAGCGATTGCTGCTTTCGGTCATGTTGCGATCTCAAGATTCAACGTTGACGGGCGAGCAAGCCGACGAGGTTTGCAATCGGATCATCTCAAGCTGCGGCGACAAGCATTCGGCAACGTTGGTTAGCTAAGGGCGGTGCGAAGTGCTATTCGGAACAGTCGAAGCGATTGCCATCCTGTTGATCGGCTACAAAGCCGTCATGTATTGGGTCAAACGTCAAGAAAGAGATCTGTCGGACCATCATCAGAAGATTCGAGATTCATTCCACAAGCAAGATCAAGACAAGTAGGCCGGAACTAGCTCCGGCCCGACACGTATCCTCGATCCGGCCTAGGCCGCTCGCCAAAGGCTACACCAACGCTGGCTCAAGCTGCTCGTTCAGCGAATCGGAGAACGAGTCTTGAAACGAACCGTCGATCGGCAGATCCATATCGTGTTTCAGATAAAGTTCGTTCGTGTTGTTCATGCCTCGTGGCCAAATATGGAACGCGCCAGAGGTCCCTTTGATCTGCCAGTCACCACGGATACCATCGCCGGAGATCTTTCCTGAATACGAAACCGAGTGCAAACCAAGGTACTGCTTGACCCATGAGCAGAGACCGGAGTCGAGGTCGTAGCTACCGGTCGCTACCCAAGGGCCAACGTAGTCCGTTCCTTCTCCGTTGACTCGGCCGTTGGCGAAAGCAAGATACATGCTCATCCAGCCGCGTCCGCTGCGGTGTGATTCTAGGTAGAACCCATTCCATTCACCGGTTGGCAGTCGGTTGTCGGTTTCTTGGTCGTTTTTTCGGTTTGAGTCTGATGACATAGCAATGGCAAATCGGTATCGCATAGAAATTGAACAGGTCAATTAATACACGGTTCTTTTTCGAGGCAAGGGACGATGGCTTAACAGCCCAGAAGACCGGAAATCAAGTCGAAAACCGGACCTGTCGCAACTGGACACATTGCCAAGCCGCTTTTTCTTGGGATGCACGTCCGTTTCCCTTTGACCTTCGCATCACCCCGAAGTCACAGCTGATCCAAAACTTGAGCTGGACGCTTCAAGGATAAAACTGGATAGGTCACCGGGATATGGACCGCAATCACCGCTTGCCAATTTCGGCGTCCCCACATTGACAGCCCCTTTCAAGAGCCAAAAGCTTCAAGATTCTTCATTGCGTATCTGAATTGAACCGGGTCCATAATGCGGTGGGTACTGCGTTCCATCAGCGGTGAACGAAAATACGACGTAGCATTTCAGAGAGGAATCATGCGTTTGTGTCAGAGTTCCAACGCGATCGCCCGGTAAATCAATCGTTATTGGTTTTGGTTTGGTGCCGTCACGCCAAGCTTGCCTTGTTGTCTCGCACGGAGAATCCTGTTGCGCACTGTGACGAATCGGAAGACCAGTCAACGCAAGTACGGAAACTGAATCAAGTAGCTGGTCAGCTCCTTCGCCATCCTCTTTGCTTGGAAGGCCACGGCCCTTGTTGTAAGGGGTTACAACCCAATTTCGGTTGTCATCCCCAGCGGACCACCCTTTGTGGATCGCTCCCTGTGAATGACTTGTTGCATGCGATCCGTGATGCGGCACTTTGGCCGCAGTGTGCTGCGAAATCAGGCGAGCATCAAACTTCTCGGTGATTTCCTGCCAGAACGGATTCTCAACGTCCGCTCCGAGTAGCAGGCGGACGCCCTCCCATTCGAGCAAGATCGCTGACGACAGGTTGTTGGGATTCGCCCCAGCATTTGCTTGTGCCCACTTCTCATCTGGATGCACAGACGTCAGTGTTGCGACGCCGATTTTTTTCGTGGCTCCTCGCCAAGTTCGCCACGTGCACTGCGGCCGAATCGTCCACTGCTGCAAATAGGTAGACATCACCTGCTCCAGTGTCGCGTTCAACCGTTTCTTCGGATTGGCAGTTTTCTGATAGTCGATATCCAAGGTCGTATCCGAGGCCCCGAGAACATCCCACTGCCCCAGTTCAAGCAGTGAGTCGAACCCGGGGTAGTGGTCTCGATGTGGGTGAGTTAGCACTAGGCAAGAAAGCTGTCCGCCGTACTGCGCAATTGGATGTTTGGCAGCTGCACTTCCTCCAACTAGACAACTGTCTACGACGACCCAATCATTGGGAGGGATGCGAATGGCGATCGACTCCCCGAAGCCTGGTCCAAACACAAACATATAGAGTCGGTCATCTTCAAGCTGCTTCGGTTGCATCATTGGGCCCAACCCGCCTTCCGCAAATATCGCAAAGGGTCAGGTGGATCAAGGCGAGTGAGATTATCCCATTGTTCGTCGGGGTGAAGGCAGATTCGAATCAGCCCATCGGCCCCATAGAAGCCAACTTCTAGGAAACGATCCTCCGTCAGTCCTGCAAAGCGTTCCGTCGACGCGTCATTGAATTCCTGACGTGACAACGTCCATTTGAAATACTCGGCTGGCGAATCATCTTGCGGCGGATGTGCCGAAACAAGGCAGGCAACATCGCCCTCAATGGCATCAACACGAGCTGGCACCCAGCGAATAAGTGCTTTGCCAGCAAAACTGGTGGGTAAACCTAGGTGTGGATGAGTGGTCCACCAATTGTCTGGACTGATCTTCAGCGGAAAGACAGCGTCGGCTTCCTGAGCTTCCTTCAACGCAATGCAGTAGTCATGCAAAGACTGAAAACGATTATCCTGCTTAAGCAGTTGTGGAGGATCTACGTCATCAAGAACCTGTTTTGCGAAGTCAATTTGGGCACGCTGTGCTAAGAGATTCGCAACAGGCAAATGGAGTGAATGGTAAATTCCCATGTTCTCAATTGGGTCGAGAGCAGCGATAGCCTCACGCCACTGGCTACGAGCCTCGCCGATCCTTCCAGTCGTTATAAGGAAGTTGATCCAACGAGACCAATACCATGGGTGATCTGTGTTGAGTTTAATAGCACGCATGTACGCCGACTCCGTCTCTTCAGCCGACTCAGCCTGAACGTCGAGGTTGTAACCAAGGTAGTGATGTCCGTAGTCATTATCCGGCGCGAGCTCGACCGACTTCCTGTAGACGATAACTGCAGCTGCGTAGTCTTTTTTCTCGAACGACAGCGTCTTTCCAAGGGCGTGGAGTTGTTCAGCGAAGAACAAGCGAAATCCGTCGTCTTGATTCCCCAGGGTCGCAGAGTGATAGAATCCCTCTGCCTCCAAAAGCTCGACTGCGTCACCGCCAGCGTTAACCTGGATTTTGAAGTGGTTCTTAAGGTCCTTGTGTAGTTCTGTAAGCTCTTTGCTGATCAGCGAATCTTTTACCCATTTGTGTTGTCGCAGGAATCGGGGAATGGAAAACTGACCATCACATTCTGTAAGCAGTAGGTCTGTCGCCACGCACTTGCACTCCTCGGAAAAATTCCCTCCCCCGAGTATCCCCAGCAATTCGCTTGAGACGGCAGTCCGCACGTGCGGCAACCGTGAGAGTAGAGAACCCAACCCCTGCCATTTGTCACTCTTCGACACCGCAGTGAAGAATCGCCCAACGATCGCCCATGTGTCATTCCATGAAGGGAATTCGCTAGCGACGTTGGCCGGTGATGTAACAACCGCCCAAGCTGTGAGTAAACGTGCCTCGAACCATGTCACTCCCTGCAGAGGCACTCCTATTCGATTGGCGAGATCATGATAAACATCCGCGAACTGGCCGAAAGAGATTCCCGACGCGTTACCAGTGTATTTTGGCAACCAGTAGTTTTCTTCTGGTGAGCCGCTTGGTCGAGTCGTGAATACGACACGACACCGTTGTTCAGTCAGCAGGCGTTGTCTTAGATTTTCAACATTTCGATGCGTAAACGGGCAAAACGACGGATCGAATGACGGGGTCGTCCAACGTTCGAGATCGTCGCACAAGACAACGTTGTCCTCCCTCAGGCAGCCTACGAGTAAATCAACCTTCTGTTGCCAGGGGACACTGGGATTAATGATGTCACCCATCTCCCCGTTTAGTTGGCCATGACTGCGCAGCCCGGTCGCGAGTTGAAGGGCCGCGAATGTTCCCGTGTCGAACGCCTTCTTCGGTGGGGCAAGGAAAATTGGACGCAGATTTCGGTTACTAAGCTGCTGTCGAAGTAGCTGCAGAAGTGCAGATTTTCCCGTGCCGTAGTTGCCTTTGATGATCCATGACTTCTTCGCTGGGCCATCGGCAATTGAAGGGCCAAGCTCAGTCGCACGATCTATGAGCTCTTGAGAAACGGGCATGTCAGTGAATCTAATTTTTTTAAGAGTAGGCAGGAGGCATTTAGCCAAATGATATCATCCATCATACTCCATGAGCTTGCCCACCGAGTGCCGCAGCATCGTAATTCTAGAATCTGCAATCGCTCAAGTCGAGGATTTACGAAGCTAAACTATAGTGTCGCGATGCTAGATGCTTACTTACTCTCTCGTCCAGCCCGTTGACGGAACTTCAGCCGACAGAGTTTTGGATATCCATTCTTTTCCATTTCGAACTTGGATCTGATTCATCTGATCATCATTAAACTCGAAAAACATCTCGTTCTCGATCGTCCACCTGGATGCTGCAGCAGATGCATCGACTTCAAAATACAGCCAGCCCTGTTTGACTTTCAACTCAGAGCCGATCCATCGGATGTCGGCAGCTTTCGAAATCTCGTCCTCACTCAACTTACTTGGCGTGAATCGAAAAGACTTAGCAACGTACTTCTTGAACATCGCATCGCGACTCTTTTCCGATTCAGCGTCGACATCGACCGTTCGTTTCTCAATTTTCGATACGGCTTTGGCGAGATCCTCTGGCCAAACGCAAATTGCAACTTCAAAGGTTTTACGTTTTGCGTTGTAGTCGATCTCGGCTCGCGTTACGTGGAACGGATGCGAAGCATCGGCGGACTCACTAATCGCCGACAATAAGACGATCAACAGCAAAAGGATTGTTTCGAATCGAATCATTATTCGTCCTCCTCTTTCTTTTCTTCATCGTCATCATTCTCGTCGTCGACACCTTCTTCGTCCGCAGCCGACTTCTGCATCTGGTTCTTTTCCTTCGACATTTTGAACAATTCGAAGCGAGACTTAACAATCGCCGGTGGAAACTGATTGTTGCCCAAATCGACGTCTGCCGTTTCGAGTTGCGGATCGAGGATGATTTTCGAGACAGGCTTTTCGGTGATGATCATTCGCGTCACTTTCTCATTGTCGCGAGTCCAAATTTCAGCGGGAACGATGAATCGTTTTGTGCTGCCGTCTTCAAACTCTGCGTCGAAGATGATCGGCATCACCAAACCGCCCACGTTCTGGAAGTCGATCAAGTAGAAGTTTCGTTTCTCTTGCAGCAACTTCTTCTGTTCGTCGTCGAGACTTTCCAGGAAGCTTTCGTATGCTTTACGATCAGAATTCGTAACATCGAGCGGATCGAATTCGTTGTAGAAATCGTTGAGTTCAGGAAAATCGTCGGCGCGTTTTTTCAGCTCCTTATTTCGTTGCTTCGAAAGCGTCTCAGGCTCAGCATCGCGCTGTTCTTTCTTGATCCCTTTTTCAATTTCAGGATCGCCAGTACTGACATTCAGGTGACGCACGCCGGTAACAGCGATGTCGACATGGTCCGTCGAATAGAACCAACCACGCCAGAACCAATCAAGATCCACGCCAGAAGCGTCTTCCATCGTGCGGAAGAAGTCGGCCGGCATCGGACGCTTGAACTTCCAGCGAACAGCGTATTCTTTGAACGCAAAATCAAACAGCTCACGACCGAGAATCGTCTCGCGAAGAATGTTCAATGCCGTCGCAGGCTTGGAGTAACCGTTGGGGCCAAACTGAAGAATCGACTCGGAGTTCGTCATGATCGGAACCTGATTGCCGCTTCGCATGTAGCTCACGATATCGTTCGGCTCGCCGCGACGAGAAGGATAATTCTCTTCCCATTCCTGTTCTGCAAGATACTGCAGGAATGTGTTCAGCCCTTCATCCATCCAAGTCCACTGACGTTCGTCACTGTTGACGATCATCGGGAAATAGTTGTGGCCAACTTCATGAATGATGACTGAGATCAGACCGTACTTCGTTCGGGCAGAGTAGGTTCCGTCTTTTTCAGGTCGCGGTCCGTTGAAGCAAATCATTGGATACTCCATGCCGCCGACGGGACCATTAACTGAAATCGCAACCGGATACGGGTAGTCAAATGTGTAACGTGAGTAGACATCTAACGTGTGAATAATTGAGTGCGTGGAATACTTGCTCCAAAGCGGCTCGCCTTCGTTTGGATAGTACGACATCGCCATCACAGGCTTTTCGCCAACATTGTGCTGCATCGCATCCCAGATAAACTTTCGCGACGAAGCCCAAGCAAAATCGCGGACTTGATCTGCTTTGAAGATCCAAGTCTTGGTCCCTTCCGATTCACTCGACTCGTTATCTTTTGCTTCCTCAGGCGTGATGATGAACATCGGTTTCTTTGTCGATTCAGCTTCCTTGAGCCGCTCACGCTGCGTTTCGGTTAGCACTTCGCCCGGATTGAGCAACACGCCGCTCGACGCGACGACATGATCATCAGGAGTTGTGATGCTGACCATATAATCACCCAGCTCCAACGTGAACTCGCCGGAGCCCAGAAACTGCTTGTGTTGCCAGCCCGTTGTGTCGGTGTAAGCACAAAGTCGCGGAAACCATTGGGCGACTTCGTAGATGTAGTTACCGTCCTCTTCAAAGAACTCGCATCCCGCACGTCCACGAATGAACTTGCTGTTGTTGATTTCATAATTCCAGTCGACTTGAAATTCAAACGTCTCTCCGGTCGCCAATGGCGCCGGCAAGTCAACTCGCATCATGGTTTCAACGATGGTGTGTTTCAGTTCCGTATTGGCTTGCAAATCTTTACACGTGGTGATGTTGAATCCGCCGTCAAAGACTTCTTTCGCGAGCAGACTCTGCATCGACGTGATCGGAATACGATCGAAGCTGATTGTGCTGCGACCGAATCGGCTAGCGGTGCGACCGCGACTGGCTGCGGAGTCTGGCCGGAAGATATTTCCGTCCAACTGAAGCCAAAGGTACTTCAAATTGTCAGGGCTATTGTTGGTGTAACGGATCTTCTCAGAGCCGCTGAGCGTTTGCTTTTCGTCGTTGAGTGCGATCGAAATCTCGTAGTCAACTTTCTGTTGCCAGTAAGCATGCCCTGGCGCTCCGGATGCCGTTCGGTAGGCTCCCGGCGTTGGAAGGATTTCTTCCAACTGACGAAATTTATCTTGCTGGTTGAACTTGCCGTTGGGGCGACGATCGGCCTGTGCCCAGAGCGAAGCGGTGCAAAAAACGATTGTGATCGCGAATGAAATTCCAGCGATGAAGCGTGACTTGAATGCCATGTTGTTCTTGAATTCAGGAGTTGTGTTTTAAACCACCCCTATCTTACTTCAACTTTCCTGGCAGAGTGAGAACAAATGTCGCTCCTTGATTAGGACCCTCACTAAATACTGAGATCGAACCACCCAATTGGCGAGCTGAGTTTGCACCGCTGTGGAGCCCAAATCCGTTACCTTGTTCTCGGGTTGTGAATCCGTGTGTGAACAACCTCACCATGTTGTCTTTTTCAATTCCAATTCCATTGTCGGAAATACTGATCGAGAAGCTGCCATCTGAATCATTGTCGACCGATACTTTGATCCATCGTTCTTTGGCCGTCGAATCTTGGCAAGCATGCTTTGCGTTGCGAATCAAATTAACGATGATTGCAAGGACACGATGCTTGTCCGTTTCCGCAACCAAACCTTCTTCGAAATCACGAACAACGGCAATATTGTGTTGTTCTAATGAACTACTGCTCATCATGATTGCATCGGTGATAAGTTCTGACAGATCAACCGTCTCGATGAGTTCCGAACCAGTATGCTGCTGCTGTTGAGCGACAATGTTGCTGATATGGTTTAGGTGTCGTCGCGTGTCAGCTAGTTCTTTTCGGATTTTCGTTTGTTCCGTTCGAAAATTCTCCGCCAGAGCTCGCAAATATTCGGGAACGTGACTGCCGCGCTCTCCGTCGCGAAAGAAGCCATCATCATTCGCGTGTTGCTCGATCAAGTCAGCAACACGATCAATCTTCTCGTACGGAAGTTGTCCACATATTTCATCAGAATGAGCAACGGCGACTTGGACGCTTGTCAGGACGTTCCCAACATTGTGAATAACATTGGTTGCAATTTCGGCCATGCCCGCGCGGCGAGAAGCATCAACCAGCTGTTGATGAGTTTCCTTTAACTTAAGCTCGGTCTTCTTCTGCTCAGTGATATCTCGGCTGACACCAAACGTCCCAATAATTTCGCCAGATTCATTTCGCAATGGAAGCTTGGAGCTAAAAACCCAAGTGTTTTCTCCATTTCGAATCTCCGATTCAATCTTGCCAATGATCGGTTCTCCGGTGCGGATGATCTCCTGCTCATCATGGAAAAATCGTTCAGCACATTCAAGGTCGAAGAAATCAAAGTCGGATTTTCCGATGATCGATTGTTCGAGTCCACCAGTCAGATTCGCAGTCGTCGAATTACTGCACAACGTAAATACGGAATTCAGATCCTTAAAGTAGATCATGTCCGTTGTGGTCTGCATCAAGTTGTTGATCTTGATTTGCAGTTCATGATCTTCATGAATATATGTCGGGACTTTTGCTCGAGATGAACTCATGGTTCACACCTTCTGAACTTTCTCTTTTGCAGGATTCGAGTTGTCACTGGAACGTACGGCAGAAGATTGAGCCTGATTTTCCAGAGCTTTTTCGAGAAAACGATCCCAAGAGAAAAGGAATGCCTCCACGACGACAGGATCAAACTGTTTTCCACATTCGGCCTTAATCGATTCTTTGGCCTCGAAAGGACACATGGCACTTTTGTAAACACGTTCTGACGTAAGCGCATCAAACACATCGGCAACCGCGACGATACGAGCCGAAAGTGGAATTTGTTGCCCTTCCAACTGGTGCGGGTAGCCGGTGCCGTCAAATCGTTCGTGATGGAATCGGGCGATTTCGGCGGCAGTCAAAAGAAAATCACAATAATGCGACTGACTGGCAGCATTGTCTAATGCGTCGGCGCCGATCACCGCGTGTTGCTTCATTACTTCGAATTCTTCAGGTGTCAAACGGCCCTTCTTGAGTAACACATGATCCGGGATGCCGACCTTTCCGATATCGTGAAGGATGCTCGATCGAGAAACAAAATCAATGTAAGTCCGATTGATTGAGTCAGCATAAGGCCCCGCAGTGGCAAGGCGTTCTAAGAGTATTCGTGTGTAGTATTCAATTCGTTCAAGGTGTTCCCCGGTTTCCGGATCTCGCGATTCAGCAAGTTTTGCCAAAGACGTGAATACAACATCGCGTGTCGATTCAACTTGTCGCGTGCGACGTTCAATGATTGCGTCTTGCAAAAGTCGATTGCGATTTGCGAGCCGACTCAAATGCCAGCGAGAAACTTGAGCAGCAACCGTCTGACGCAGTTCACATGGCTCGAAAGGTTTCTTCAAAATCAAAAGCTGGTCTGTTCTCGGCAATTTGGCATGCAACTGTTCCCACTTATAGTCGGCGTAGGCGGTGCAGAGGACGATTGGCAGGTCGGGTTGGACCTCCCAAATTTTTTGCACTGTTTCGACACCATCCCAACCAGGCGGCATGCGAACATCAACCAATGCAACCGAATAAGGCCGTTGCTGCCTAATCGATTCGCGAACCAACTCCAAACCTTCAGCTCCTTGGAAAGCGGAGTCAATTTGATATTGAAACTGATCTGAAACTGAACGCTCACTTTCGGCGTCCCCAAACAAAAGAGATTCCGATTTCAATAGCGACCGATCGGTCTCTTTCGATATGAGGACTTTATTGTAGTCGTCATGAATAGAAGTGTTGTCGTCAATTGCCAGAACTCGCCATTGCTTTTTGACAGTGTTATTCATGTTCTGACGTGGGAAGGAAGATAATGGGCAACAAGACGAAGGAACCAAGAGCATGACAGCTTGCTGCGCATGACAGCTTGCTGTTGGACTGCGTCTTGAAGGAAACGATAGGTTTTCCTACTGGCCACGAACTCGAATACCGGTCCGATATTGGTGGTCGTTATCGCAGGGGGACGGGTTATGCAGATCGTCAGGGCAAAACCCCCTCATATAGGGCTGTCGACTAGTTGATTGCCTCAAAAACCGCCCTAATTTGTCGCTGCAATGACTGTGGTGCTCGAACCGCGACAAGCTTCTGCTTCGCAAGAAGTTCCAGCGAAACGCCCGGCTGATTCAACTGAGCTCCCAAGGAATCGAACAGAATTCGACTGAGCCGCTCTTTGTTAAGTCTTCCTCCAGCAAGTTTCTCAACGGGATATAGCTTGAGCACAAAAATGTCATTTGCCACCTGAGGCGAAGTCAGCCAAACAGTTTTCTCATTTGCAACGTAGAAGGACGCCTCCATTCCGTGTGCCGTTTCCTTGATAATGTTTCCGATCGTCCGTTCATCCATCCAACCAGGAGCCATTGCGTCGGTCGACCAATCGTTTCTGGCAAGTGATCTCCAGTCCGCGATTACTTGAACTCCATTTTCTTTTGCCAGCTTTTGAAAGAATTTGCTGACGGGAATACGAATTGAATTTTCACCGTCATAGGCATTCGCGAAGGCACCACTATCGAGCCATACAATAGGATTCAGCATGGCGGACGATTTCAAATCACCTTGAGCCGAAGCCTTAATTGCTTCAACGAAGCTCTGAATCTCACGAATGGCGCCGGAGGTGTTTTCTAGCTGGAGCTTTCCGTCGGCATAAGCAATCGTTCCAGCCGGCTTCGGTTGAACGGCATCGTTCGCGTCGGCTGCATCATTCTTCCAAGAATTCGGGTACACGAGCGCCTTGATAGCGCGAATGATGTCCTGTGCCTCCTCTTCGTTTTCGACAATGGCGGCGATACTGACATCCAGTTTCTTGAGTTGGCCATCATCTTCAATTGTGATCCAAAATCCGTCATCCGTTTCAACCGCGACAAGCCCCACCGATTCAGCTACTCGGCGGATAACAGTCGCAGTCGATTCGTTTTCAGTTTTTAAGTTAACCACCGGATTAAAATCAATTCCTGCTGCCGCGATGGATGGAACGTCAATCGTGAGAATCAATCCAGAAATTGCAGACAGTTCATGCAACACTGTTTGGAGCGGCAGCTGCTGGTATTTTACGCCCAGTAAGATTTGATCTTTGCGACGCACCGGATCCAGAAGTTCAAATGAAGTTCGTTCAAAGTAATACTTTGGCGCGCCAACGGCCAGCTCGCTGCGAACGTTCGATGCAGCTCCTTGAATCTCAAGTAGTGACGTGCCCGATTCGGCAAGAATTGATTTCAGTTTTTCAAACTCGTCAGTAGCGTCAGGCACATCAGGAACTTTGGCGCCTGGCTCCGCTGCGGGCGGTTTTTTCTCTGCGGTTGTTGGATCTCCAAAACCTTCGAGTTTCGCATCATCAATGGCTACTTCCGGCGGCATCGACGGAATCCCTGCTATTGGAGGCGCATTGCCGATTTCGGGTGGAACATCAGAGACAGGTTCGGATTGCAATTCATCCGATTCTGTATCCTTGGCTATAAGATCGACATTTTCGGGAGTCGTATTGGAAACCAAATTCGGATCTGATTCTTCGTCTGGACTGTCCGTGCCAGCAACCTTGGCGAGATCTGCGTCACTTGAACTGGCAACTTCGGGACGAGGTGATCCGGACCAGTTAAGAATCGAAACGACGACCGCCGCGAGGATTAACAGACTGCCGACCGCCGCCATGATCACCAAAACAAGCCGTTGTTTCTTTTTCGTCGTCGGATTAACCCATTCTTGCCCGGGGGCCAATTCCGGGTTTGCAAGTGGATTGGCTGGAGTCACCGTTCGTGGTCGCGGCGGCTGCGGAGTTGGCCTTGGGATCACCTTGGGCTTCTTCGGTTCCGGTGGACGATTTTCGAGAATGGAATCCATATCCATTTCGTCGAAGCTACCCGTCGCTGAGAGAGATTCTCCGATATCGTGTCCCTCGGGAGCCTGAACCAGAATCATTTCACGGCATCGGGGACAAGCCAAACGCTGGCCGATGGCAGAACGGTTCTTGACCTTCAGTTTCGCGGCGCAGCTTTGGCAAACCAGTTGAAACGGTTCCACGAATTGACTCCAGCGAACGAAAACGATGATTAAGGTTTGGCTTGAAATGCTTCCGGCAAAACATAGCCGTTTTGTGCAGCAGCGGCACGTGTCGTAATTAGAACAAATTTTACGTCCGGCGAATCAACTTCTTCCGTGACGACCCAAACCAGTTTGCAATTCGGATCAGAGGCTCCATCGATCTCTCGGTTTGGATTCGCGGAAACCATCACTTGCGTGAGAATGTCCGATACCGATTGATTGGTGATCTCCAGCGGACCGGGCCGCTGGTTCTGCGTGATGCCTTCCTTTTGTAAGTCGGCCCCTGCAATGCGAATATTAAACTCGAACGGCAAATCCAAATACTGGTCTGATATTTCTTCCCGGATGTCCTTGAGCAAAACGTTTAAGTCGGGTGGATTGGCGATATTTAGATCGCGACGTACCGTCAAAAGTTCCTTCAAACTTTGAGGAGTCCTCGATTTCGCAGTGCTGGCGAGCGTCGGCTTTTGTGGTTCGAATGCAATCGCCAACTCGGTGGCGGCGAACAGGTTATGCATTGCCCCCGGAGGAAGCCAAGCGTTGCCGATGACTTCGCCAAATTCACTGTCCCACCTTAGCTGTTCAGAAAGATCTCCCAGCATGCCGCCAAAGCGAACTCGAATCGGTTCCCAGTAAGGTAAAGCTTGTCGCTGTTGCAGCGAACTGCGGGATTGGTCAAGTTTTGACTTGATGCGATCTCTCATCAACATCGCAGTCTCGCTTGATTTCAACTCAGAGGTGTGATCGACGCGGAACTCGAGATAGTCGCCCTCGTCGTGGTGCAGACTAACTGAGACGCCTTGAACGGCTTCGGGCAGCACCAGCCGAAATTCGTTCATCCATTTCCTCACACCAGCGAAGAGTTTTTGACCCTCTGTGTTGAACAGCGACACGACGGGTAACAGCAAATTGACATCGCGGCTTGAATCGGAACTGGCTGCCATTTTCCGAAGCGTGCCCGACAATGCTGCCACTTCTCCATTGGAAACTTGCTGCACCAATTCGAAGGGTCCGACCACAAAGGAAAGCACATCCCCACTTTCGAGATCCGACTCCTTGATCCACCAGGCATCGCCGCCTGCATCGCCAAATGCGTTCGCGATGCCGGGAATTGGACTCGGTTGCTGCCAGTTATCGAGGCACTGTTTTTGCGACACCGGATTCGCAAGTTTGACCACGACGAACGATTCGTACTCCAAGGCAAGGCTACTGTGGAATGAGACGACGGTCGAGTCAACTTCTGTGAGGGCAAATCCAACTCGCGACTCAAGCTGCCGAATCGTCGATTCAACACGAGGACCAAGCGACGAAATAGAACGAGGGCCGAATTCCGAATCGTAGATCGATTTCCATTTTATCGCAGCAATCAACCTCGGCGACGGAGGCAACGAACGAGTGTCGATTGGAAACCCGGTCGTAGGCGATTCCCAGAGAGTCTGTTGATCGTCGGCGATGAATTCCTGCACGTAGCTTTGCGAACGTAAGTCCGCCAGCCCCTTTTTGGCCTGCTCCGAACGCTTCGCCGCATCTTCATCTGCAGAATCTGTGGGGGAGACGTTCTCAAGTTTTGCGACTTCTGGCCGTGGCGGATCCAACTTTTTCAAGTTAGCCATCAGGGCGACGATTCCCAACAAGGCAGCGAAACCCAAAAGCGTCGCTCCCAGTGACACCGCGACTGGCCATTGGCCCGACCGACGAACCGGCGCGACGGTCTCCGTTTTTTTCGCCGACATCTCTGGTACCGAATCATCAACGACCAGTTTTGGTTTCACCCAAGGTGAAAGACCGGCAATGAATGCTGATTCGGTTCGCAAAATCCCCGGATTGGTTTTAGGCGCCAAATCACTGCCAGAAAATTCGAAAACTCGCTGGAGAAACTGCGTTGCGGTGACGGATGTATCATCCGTGATCGCGTCGTAAATTAATTCGCTGATTTCAGACGAGACATCTTTGGTACCCAAAGTCTCGGAAAACTTTTTCAAACCAACCTTCGATATCTTTGCAGATGCAGGTGCGTCGTGTCCTGTGAGCAGGCGAAACAAAATTCGTCCAAGTGCGACATTGTCAGAGTTGTTTGATTTCTGCACGTCATGCGTCAAAGGCAAAATTACTTTCGGACAGCCTTTTTTGACGTTCGGAAAAACATGTTGGAGCGACAACGATCCATGCTGGATTCCGTTTGACTCGAGTTCTGAGATCACGGACGCAACTTGTCCAACGATTTCAAGAGACTGGGCCTCGGTCAGTCGACGTTTCAGTGGCATTTTGTCTGCCAACGATTCACCGCCGGCGACGGCGGTTGCGACGAAGCGGAATTCTCGTGTGACGACACATTCGTAAATCTTTGCAAAGTTTGGATGATCAATCGAGCGACATTGCTCCGCCAGAACTTCGATTTCGTCCCATCGCTGCAAATCCTGCCGAGAGTCGCCGCGGAAGAAGTGGAGCCACACGGGGTGATCTGTTTTTCGATCGCAAGCTAGCCACACGTCCTGCTGAGCAATCTTTTCCAAAACTCGGTATCGGCCGAAATCAAAAGGCCCGGCATGTCCAGCGAGCATGACTTCCGATTGCAGCGGAGTCAATATTTTCTCTACGACAAGCCAATTTGCGATCGCATCGGAATCTTGCTGCAGGTCGTCGTCAACGGACTCAGAGGCCTGTTGCACACGAGAAAAATCTGCGGGAGAAAGCAGGCCGCTTTCTCGCAGGATTTCCCATAGCTGGTCGATTCCAATTTTTGGCGTCTGCATCATTGAGGCCGAGTTTCCGCGAGACGGTTGAGCGGGCGATTGGGGAATTTGACGACTCTCCAATTGCCGCAACGGATGTTAACCCTTATTGTAAATCAATCAGTCACTCTGGCGAACCGTACGCTGACTTTCCCCGCAAGTTCTTTCAGTCTCCCATGAATAATCACGCACCACGCAAGCACCACATGAACGCGTTCGAAACCGTTCAACATTATTTTAATCGGGCAGCGGATCAACTGGAGCTTGAACCATCATGGCGGAAGCTGATGATGATGCCCAGTCGCGAAATCACGGTGGAAGTTCCCGTTGAAATGGACGACGGGCGAATGGAGACCCTCGTCGGATTCCGCGTGCAACACAATAGTGCTCGAGGTCCAATGAAAGGTGGATTGCGTTACCATCACGAAGTCGACCTTGATGAAGTCCGTGCGTTGGCTTCATTGATGACCTGGAAGACCGCAGTCGTAAACATTCCTTACGGTGGAGCGAAAGGTGGAATCTGTGTAAGCCCTCGTGATTTGAGTACCAAAGAAAAGGAACGCGTCACACGTAAGTTCGTCGATCAGATTCACGAGATCATCGGACCAGACAAAGACATTCCGGCTCCTGACATGGGAACCGATGCGAAAACCATGTCGTGGATTCGCAATCAATGGGAGAAGTATCATGGCTTCAATCCAGCTTGTATTACCGGAAAACCAGTTGAAGACTACGGAGCGAAAGGGCGTGAAGAAGCAACCGGTCGCGGTGTCGGAATTCTGGCGTTTAAGCTGTTGCAACGAATGGGACACAAGCCAAAAGATACTCGAGTGATCATCCAAGGATTTGGAAACGTGGGCTCGCACGCCGCGAAATTCATGCACGAATCCGAGTTCAAGATCATCGCAATCAGCGATGTATCGGGTGGATACATCAACGAAGAGGGGCTTGATATACCTGCGGCGCTGCATCACGTCATCGAGAATCGAACGCTCGAAGGATTCAGCGGTGCCAAAAAAATCAGCAACGATGAATTGCTGATTCAGGATTGCGAGTTGCTGATTCCGGCAGCCCTCGGTGGCGTAATCCACGAAGAAAATGTTAACGACATCAAAGCAAAAGTGATCATTGAAGGAGCAAATGGTCCGATCGATGCAGATGCTGATGAGATTCTGTTCGAGCGTGGCGTTACGGTATTACCAGACATTTTGGCTAACGCTGGCGGCGTTACGGTGAGCTATTTCGAATGGGTTCAAAATCGGCAGTATTACAGCTGGGATTTGAACCGCGTTCGACAACAACTCGCTGCAATTCTTTCGTCAGCATTTGAAGAGGTCTGGCAACAATCCCAGGACGCGGAAGTCAGCCTAAGAACCGCAGCCTTCATGCTGGCGGTTAGTCGAGTCAAAAAGTCGATGGAGCTCGCAGGCATCTAAAAAGACCTTCCTTTGAGGGGTCCAAGCGTGTCCGTCAGTGCGATTTCCACCACCAAGTCCGCTCAATCTTACGCCTAAGTGTCCAATATTGTGTAGATAAGCTGGTTCTGCTTGCTTTGGCTGATTAATCTAGTGTCCGGGGGATTTGAGGGTATCGAGTGTTTTGGTTTTCATTTTCTAACTGTGAACCGTCACTTTCCACTTTCCTTAACCACAACCAAGCGTCGTCCCCCCGTGTCGCGTCCAACTGGTTTAAGTTTCGAAACTTGTCAAAGTTCTGATCCGCTCAATCGCCAAAATTCTTGACGACTCTGAGACTGTGAAACCTAAACCCCGGCTGAACGAAGCACGCGCGTTTTCACTTTACAATTGGGGATTCAATGACCAAATCTATTATCGGCGCATTCCTTTGCGCTTTATTCTGTCTCTCGACATCATTCGCACAAACGGGCAGCTTTACAACCGACCCAGTCGCGTGGGAATCCACGGTTTGCGCGGACAACGCGTTCGACCTGAACTATCCGTCTCTCGTAAAATTTGATGGCTCAGCAATCCCCACTGGCGAATTCTTCAATGATCCAGTTCCGAACGGCCAAGATTTGGGTTGGGGATCGCCATCGCAGTTTTCAGGATTGAGACCTAACGGAGAGTTACAGTACAGCCCTGATGGAGTCCTCGTATTTGTACCCAGTCAAGACGACAGCTTGTTTCTGACGACGCCGTTGGTGGGTGCCCCGATTGCCCACAATTTGAATCCAGCTCTGGGCATCTTGGAAGGATTCTGTTTCCGTTATGCAAACTTGTCAGCCGACATTCGGGTTTACGATGGTGATACGGTGGTTGATTCGTTCACCACCGTTCCGGGACAATTTAGCGTGGACGCGCCGGAAACATTCATTTGCTGGGAAAACACAAATGGTGTCAACGTTACTCGCGTTGAGGTTGAGACGAGGAGCGGACAAGAAGATGTTAATAGCGTCCTTTTCATTATTGATGGAGAATTTCGATTTGAATGCGATCCAGAACCAACGGCGACTTGCTTCTCGCAATTGGCAGATGTCCAAGCGGGCGTAGCCGCGTTGCTGGCCGATGCAGATGATAGTGACGCCTATTGGGCCGAAGGTGCTTTGGATTGCATCGAATGGATGCAGGACGACATTTTCTGGGATCCGTCTGGCGACCGCCTTACGCAGTACGGTGGCACAATGTTTATCGGTGCCGCATACACAGTTTGCTACCTCGAGTACGTCGACGACCCGGCTGCTGACTTGCTGATTGACGAACTGTTGGCTGTCCTCGAATGCATCGTTGACAACGAGATTGCTTACGCAATCGAAAACGGTGGCAACTCGTGCTACATCGAAAACGCGGAGCACTTTGCGAATCTTGGTGAAATCATTGATGAAGATTTCGACAATCAAGTCGTCGCAACACTGGCGTATCGACTCGCTTGGTTGCACGCTTACTACGCAACTCAGTAGTTTCAACGGTGTCGAAATAAAAATAGCCGGCCGGGTTTTCCGGTCGGCTTTCTTTATGTACTTAACGTAAGCCTAGAACTTTTTGTTGATGACTTTGGTGGATGCCAACTTTTCGTTTTTCTTCGAGATCAACGATTGGAGAGGGCCAACGTTGCTTGCACGTGCAGGCCACGTCGTTCGAATCGAGGTTCCAGTCGGAGTCGTGATTCCGCTGTTGAACCAAAACCAACCTCCTGAAATAATTCCGACGACTTCGTTTTTCTGATTGAAGACCGGGCCACCTGAGTCACCTGGCAGCAGAGGAACATCGGCAAAGATTTTTTCTAGGCTTGACGGAGACGAAGCGGTTGCCGAAAAGTGTCGGATGCAGCAACTCAACTGCGAACCACCACCCAAGCCGGCGAACTCCAGCTCTTCGCCGCTTTGAATAGGATCCGTTGCAACTGGCGAAGCAGGAACTCCGTCGGGCACCCACACCCAAAGCAAAGCTACATCTTTGTGCTCATCGGCGTGAACAATGCGGCACTTCTTGGCTCGTTTACCATTGCGGAACTTGACCTTGATCAGCCCATCGCCCTTGTCGTCCTGAACGACATGGAAAGCGGTCAAGACGTACCCTTCGTGTCCACCCTTGAGAGGTTTCGCTTCGTCGATTTCGACAACGACCCCGGTTCCAACTCCACCCGCTGAATGGATTTCAACGATGGAATGATGGTGTTCGGCGATGGGCGTCCATTTCCACAATCCGGAATTCTTTCCGACTTGGGAATGAGCCTGCGTGCAAAGTAAACCGACGCAAAGAAAGGTGAAAACTCTTAGTGTTTTCTGCCTGCGTAATCCTGAAACCTGACTCATGCTGCTGCCTCCGGCAGAGCGAACAGGTCCTGTTCGTTCGAGTGATCTCGTTGATCGTTTTTCGATTTGGCAGGGCCCACCCGCCGTGAATTGTCATCCGTGAAAATTCAAAATTTCTTTTGTGTATACATAAGAATCGGCAATCTCGGTAGCGAAGTTTAGCGTCATGCACGATTGCGGGTTATACGAGCATTGGGACACTTAACTGAAGACGTTGCACGTACAATGTAAGATCAGCCACCGTTATCGATGATTTCCAATCCCCCAGTAGGAGGTTTGCTATCACGAGATTCTGTCGCAAAAAGCTTAACGTCGATACTTGCTTGCGAGCGATATCGCGCAGCTACCAATTCGAAAAGACGATTGGTCTCAAGTTCACGCAATTCCATCGCGACTTGTTCGAAAGTCTTGGTTCCGGGAATCGTTTCCATGCAACGGATAAGGTGCGTCCCATATTTCGACACATGCGGTTGAGAAATTTGTTCCGGCTCAAGCTTAAATGCTGCTTGCGTGAAACCGCGTGGCATCGGACCAGAATACTCGATCCAACCGAGATCTCCTCCGCTTTTGGCGGATGCGGACCGTGAGTGTTCTTTGACGGCAGTCGCCCAATCAATATCCTTGTCCAGAAGTTGCTGCCGAACATGGAGTGCTTTCGCCATGGTTGCGTCGTCGCTCTGTTTCCAGAGTATCTGCGCGACATGGTATTTTGTTCCGTCAAAGTACTTTCGTTTTTCGTCAAACTGTTTTTTGAGGTGGTCGGTTGTCACGTATTTTGAAACGTATTTCTTCCATGAAGATTGCCATTCGACTTCGTGTCGCAACTCAAGTTCCGATAGTTGAACTTTCGCAAGGAAGTCGTCAATCTTCTGTTCCGTTAACTGTAGACGTGCCGACAGTTCTTCTAGCTTGATGTCGATTTCCTCTTCGCTGGTTTTGAACTTTCCTGAGCGCAAATGCTGCAAAACGATTTCGCGTTTGACGCAATGTTCGATTCCGATTTGGAGCACCGAGGCATCACGTTGCGATCGGTCAGAAAGTTCCGGCAGGCTGCGAAAAGATCGATCGAGGAAGCGGTGGACCACGTTCAGCGAAATGGGCGATCCGTTGACAGTCGCTACAACCTGCGACTTCTGGGCATACGCTGGGGTGACGAGCCAAAACCCGACACCAAAGTAACACAGAAGGATAAGCCGAACATTATTCACGGAAGAGGAATGTCTTTCAGAGAAATATCTGCCGGCACCGAAACGATTGCGCCGGGACTCTCATAGAGCAAACCAAACTTCAGCGGTTCGTCGACGAAGAAGTACTGAATCTGTACTCCATCTTCGCCCATGTCGCCTCCTTGGTGGCCGATAGACGGTTCCTTTTTCCCTGCATCATTGATCAAGTACAGAGGGTTGTCGTAGATCCATCCAAGATGCGATTCGAATTCTTCAGTTCCTGATTCCATTGCGACTCGCAAATTGACCGCATAGAGGTCTTCGTTTTGTTCGAAGCCAAGATACTGAACCGTAATGCCGGCCTTGCTAATTTTTGGCTCGCCGTCGATTCCGGCGATCTCATCAAACTTGAATTTTTCCCGTCGCCCCGGGAGGACGCATTCGAGCCGACCGTCGATGGACGCAATCTTCGTGATCTTTCGGTCCACGTTCTCCAACGTCAACGACATTTCGATTTGATTGATGCCCTGCTGAACTGTCCCCGAGAGTACTTGTTCCGGATTTGAAACTTTTAACTCCTTCCCGTCTTGGTCAACGATTTTGACTTTGCTCAACGGCATATCGATTGATATCGGCGTCAGCCGTGGCTCCCATTGGATTTCCAAATCAACGCGTGTGTAGTCAAGACCTGGCTTGAGTAAGTTTCTCGCAGACGAGACGCTGGAAACTCGAATACGAAAGATCCCTGATTCATCCAAAGGAGCTGGAACGATATCAACCGCCTTGTCGATTTTCGCCGGATCGGCTGGTGGTTTTGGAACGACCGTTGTTTGCCCCAACACGCCACCGTAGACCGAAGATTCGAGCCCGCCACGATTGGTTAAGTCGGCCAGTGCGGTCCAAAACGACACATCCTTCAAGTCGACGTCAATTTTCTTGTCGAGCAATGCAGGATCATATCCTTCAGCGAGCGCGATCACGTTTCCAGTTTGCTTTTTGATTTGTGCGAATGCACTCTTCAGCGACATCTTTCCCGAGAGCGTAATTTTCGATGGGGAGATCGCTTCTTCGATCGCAACCTGTTCGAGCCGCTTTCGAATTCGACTCAATCTCGCATTTAGATCTTCCTCAAAATCTGCCGATGGATCTGAAATATGATCTAGCGCTTCGGAGCCCAGTTTGACAATCGATTCTTCTGCCGCGTCTCGTTCTTCGAAGCTCGCTGACTGAAGCTGCTGTTCAAACTCGGCGACATCGTCGGCGACTGCCATCTCTTCTGTTTGCGCTGCAACGGGTGCGGGCGACAACGCGTGCGTGCAAAGCGTTGCGAACACCAACAGCAGAAATTTTGTCATTGCGGAGAGCATGAAATACCGGCGCTGATTGAGAATGATCTACTTGGACAGTCGATGCGTTGGCGCATCCAAAGTCAATGTTACTTCGGCGTTGTCGCAGGTGCATTGAGCCTGTGTTTCGCCATCGCGAGCTTGCGCCCAGAGTCATCGTAGTTGACGTCATCCATGAAAGCCTGAATTAAAACTAGGCCTCGTCCGACTCCATCACGGAAGCTTTCGGGATTCGAGGCATCTGGAAGCTGAGTCGTATCGAAGCCATCTCCCTCATCTTGGATCACGAAATCGACTTTGTCGGGCGTGATCAAAGCGTGAAAATGAACTTTGCGGTCGCGATATTTGCTGTCATTGGCACGTGCCGCAATTGAGTTTCGCGAGAGCACAGGGAACTCCTCCCGGGACATGTCCAAATTGCCACGGAACATGGCATTCGTCAAAGCATTCTCCAACGCAACGCCCAGTTGAACCTGACAACGTTGACTAAGAATGTCCTGAGAGCCAACAATTTCTTGGACCATGTCGATCAGTGGATCGATCAGCTCAATGTCGTTGTCCAGCGTGAACTCGAAATCACTTCGCTTGGCACAGTTCATCAGCTTTCGATTTCTCGAATTCGATCTGCTAAGTGACAGCACATACATCACCGTCTCATACAGACTGTTTGCCAAATCAGATTTTGGAACGTAGCTCGCGGCGCCGCTAGCGAGTGCTTGGGCCGCAATGTTCTCGCTGCCGTGAGCCGTGATCAGGACGACCGGAAGCTCGGGATACTTCTCATTGATCTCGTTGACCAAATGCAAGCCATCGTATTCAGGCATTTGCAAATCGGTGACCACGAGGTCAGGCAAACAATTTGAGACTTGCAACAACGCTTCCTGCACGTCTTTCGCGTAGGAAACATCCAAAGTGGGATCGGTTTCCAAAAGGCCACCGGCCAAACGGCGATCAACAGCCGTATCATCGACGATCAAAATCCCTGGCATTTTTCTCTCCCAATTATGGTCTTGCAGCCCAAGTGACGCGTTGGACCCAAATTGTTTTTAACCCATTTTTTGAACAATTGCCAGCAATTGTGGCTGAATACTGGCACGACTGGTTTCTGTTAATCGTTGGCCCAAGGTCCGAAAACCCATCTCGTCTGAAATCATGAAAATCGTTATACACCCTAGCCTTTCGCTAGCCAGAACGAACAATAATCTGCTGCCTGAATTCGCGTTTTGGATCAAATTGGTAGTCAATTGGTTTACAAAAGAAGGTATAAATGGGTTCGAGATCATGTTGAACGAAAGTTTGAAAAGATACGTAGTGTCCTGCGCCCCCATGCACGTGTTGGCGACGCTTGAGTAAAACGCGGTTTCGCGAAGAATTGATCATGGTTTACGATCGTGGTTCCTTAGCCCAAGGCCATTCATGAGTTCATTAAGCAAAAACATTCTGGCACCGATCGAAGCGATCTCAGGCGACGGAAACAACCGCGTTCGAGTCGACTTCCTCAGGTTCGGTTTGCCATCAAAGTGGCTGCTGGCGATGCTGGCTGTGCCGATGTTGATTGCTTTATGTATCTCAGCTTACTTGACTTACGTGTCAGTAACGGCATCAGAGATCGTAGGCTGTAGCGGAGGAGAGCTATTTGACTGCTCGCACGTGATTTATAGTAAGTGGTCCAAACTGGCAGGCATTCCTGTCAGTTCGATGGCTCTGTTGACTTACGTCGCGATGATTGTTGCGACAGTTGTTACTGCATCCGGACGGTTTTCGACTTCAACCCGCCAGATAGCGTGGGTTGCGGTGACGGGGTTGGCGATTGCCGCGGCTTTAGCGGCTTTGTATTTCATCTTCCTGCAAGTCGTCGTTTTGAAGCATCTTTGCCAGTGGTGCTTGGGAGCTCATACTTGCGGTTTGCTGATCGCAGGTACGATCTTGTACACGAATCGAATTGCAATGTCCCAGATGGCACTGGTTTCTGGGATCGCTGCTGCTGGTCTGGCGGTAATGATCGGGGTTCAAATTAACTCTGAAGAGCCACCCAAATTCGTTATCACCGAGTACGTTGAAGATGATGACTCTTCTGACAAGGACACGGTCGACACCGGAACGTTTGCAATTGCTCCTGAAGATTTCGAAGGAGCTCCAACAGACGACGATGCGATGATGATGGCTCCGACCGATGATGAGTTTTTTGCACCTCCAGAAGACGATGAAGATCTTTTCGAGCCGCCATCGGAAGACACAGATGATGAAGATGAGTTGGATGACGCTGCGACATTGGTCGCACCGCTGAGGCAAACCGTCGAAAGCGGCAGTGAACTTGTGCTTGGCTTGTTAGCCGTTCAGTATCCCCATCACGCCGTTTTGATGCTTCAGGAACCGAAGCAGCAAGAAGAACAAAACAAAGACGCTGCGAAAAAGAAAACCGCCAAGAAGAAAAAGATGCCCGAGCCTCGCATTGTCGAGTTCATGGGATTGAAGCTCGATGCAAACAAATGGCCGATCGATGGCAAGCCTACCGCCAAGCATGTGTTCGTCGAGATGTTTGATTACACTTGCCCGCACTGTCGTACGACCAGCCAAGCAATCTTCAAAGTGAAAGCCGATATGGGCGACGATCTCGCTGTCGTTGTTTTGCCGGTGCCAATGAAGATGGCCTGCAACGGAGCGGTCACAGTCGACCACGAAGTTCATAGGGAAGCTTGTGAACTTTCGGAGCTGGGTGTCGCCGTATGGCGATGTGACAAAGCAAATTTTTCCAAGTTCCACAAATGGATGTTTGAAGGCGACAAAGCACCGAACTTCCAAACGGCTCTCGGTAAAGCTTGCGAATTGGTCGGCAAAGAGCGGATTGAGAAAGAGCTCTCGAAGAAGACCTCGAAAGCTTACGTCCAGCAACACGTCGCGATGTACAAGAAACTCAACGGCGGCGCGGTCCCGAAACTGCTTTTTCCAAAACGTTCCGTTCAGGGTGAATTCACAGCAGTCGATGCGCTAAAGAACCTGATCAAACAGGACGCGAAGCAATAAGCCCCTTTTCGTTGGCTCCAGTTCGCTGATAATGGAATCCTGATTTTGACAGGTTCCTCATTTGCGAGCAAACATGAATTTCCTTCTCCGCATCTCCCTTTCGACGGTCGTCGCACTTTCGAGCATCGCCACTTTGGTTGCTCAAGAAGAGCCCGACGGTGGCTTGGACACAACGGCTTTCAATCGCGACGTTCGTCCCCAAGACGATCTCTTCGAACACGTTAACGGGACGTGGCTGAAGAACACGCCAATCCCTTCGGACAAAACGGACTACGGATCGTTCACCAAGCTGGCTGATCTATCCGAGAGTCGACTAAAGACAATCGTTGAGGAGCTTTCCGCCGGAACTTACGAAAAAGGTAGCGACGAACAGAAAGTCGGTGATTTCTTCAAAGCGTTTATGAATGTTGAACGCATCAACGAGCTTGGACCAGCACCGATCGAGGAAGAGCTGGCGAAGATCGACGCTTTGGAAACGAAAGAAGATTTGTATCGTCACTTCGGGACCTTGGATCAGATGGGAATTTCTTCTCCGTTTGGTGCTTACGTTTCTCAGGACGCCAAAGTTTCAACGCAGTACATTGTGCATCTCGTGCAAAACGGAACGACGCTGCCAAACCGTGACTACTATTTGGTTCGCCACGAAGAAAAGAACATTGCTGCCCGCGCGGCGTTCTTGGACTACGCTGACAAATTGATGCAGTTGGCCGGGACCGATGGTAACGCGGAAGAGATTCTTGCCTTCGAAACTCGATTGGCAGACGCTTCGTGGAGCAACATCAAGCTTCGCGATGCCGAGAAGCGATACAACAAGTACAAGACGGCTGAACTTTCAACGCTGGCTCCAGGAGTCGACTTCGACGCCATGTTCAAGGCTGCCGGAGTGACTCCAGGCGAAGAAGTTATCGTCAACACGCCAAGCTATTTCGAAAAGCTGGATGAAATCCTGAAGCAAACTTCGCTTGATACACTTAAGGCTTACACAAAGTTTCACCTTATCGATCGATTCGCGCCACTTCTTTCAGATGAGTTTGTGGTCGCCCATTTCAATCTCTATCGCAAGCAACTCGGTGGCGTAGACGAGCAGCGTCCTCGGTGGAAACGTGCGATTTCCGCGATCTCTGGCGGACGAGGGTTCGGTGCGTTGGGCGAAGTCGTTGGCAAAATCTATGTGCAGCGACACTTTAAACCCGAAGCAAAAGAAAAGATGGACCGCTTGGTCAAAAATCTTTTGAAAGCATTCGGAACCAGCATCGACGGCCTCACTTGGATGTCTGATGAAACGAAAGCCAAAGCGAAAATCAAACTCAGCAAGATCCGCACCAAGATTGGCTATCCAACCAAGTGGCGTGATTACTCGGCACTGACGGTTGAACCCGACGATCTGGTTGGCAACATGCTCCGTTCATCGAAAGTTGAACATGATCGTTCGGTTAGCAAACTTGGAAAACCAATCGATCGCGAAGAGTGGGGCATGACACCGCAAACCGTGAACGCCTATTACAGTCCAACCAAAAATGAAATCGTATTTCCGGCGGCGATCCTGCAGGCTCCGTTCTTTTCCGCTGACACTGCGGCTCCGCTGAACTACGGCGGCATCGGGGCGGTCATTGGACACGAAATCAGCCATGCGTTTGATGACCAAGGCAGCCGCTACGATGGCGACGGAAACCTGAACAATTGGTGGACGGACGAAGATCGTGAAGCTTTCGAGAAACTCACGACGCAACTCGTGAAGCAATACGACGGCTACGAGCCACTGCCAGGGAAATTCGTCAAAGGCGACTTTACCCTTGGTGAGAATATCGCAGACCTGTCGGGACTTGAAATTTCGCATCGAGCAATGTCTTTCGAACTCGAAGGCAAAGATCCAATCGAAGTTGCTGGTTGGAATCAGGATCAGCTGTTTTTCGTTGGTTGGTCACGAGTCTGGGCTCGCAAGTATCGCGACGCCGAAATGATGAAGCGGCTTCTAACTGATCCGCACTCTCCGTCGGCCTACCGTGCCAATGGTCCGGTGACGAATATTGATGCTTTCTACAAAGCCTTCAACTTGAAGCCCGGCGATCGTTTGTACAAGGAAGAAGACGAACGAATTAAAATCTGGTAGTTGACCTTTTTCAGGGTGCCACGTTTTCCAACTTGGCACCCTTTTTTTATCCCGTCATCCGCGGCTGAGTCATTCTTCGATCTGGTAGCCAACCGGCGACACTTTATCCAGGCGAAATTCTTTGCGACTGAGGGCCACATAATGGTGGCCAATTGAAATCTGTTCGCCTTCCCACACACGATTGCCTTTTTCATCAAGTCGGGCGTTCATCGTGGCCTTTTTACCGCTATGACAGATCGTTTTGATCTCGCCAAGTTCATCCGCCCAGGCAAGCAGATACTTACTTCCTTCGAACGGTTCGCCTTTGAAGTCCGTTCTGAGTCCGTAGCAGAGGACGGGCACCCCAAGCTGATCTGCAACGAGGGAAACTTGAAGGACCTGTTTGGCGGACATAAATTGCGCTTCGTCAACGAACAAGCAACTGATCTTCAAATCTTTTTGACGTGTCGCGACGTCGGCGAACAAGTCAAAGTCGTTCCCAAAAGGAATTGCTTCCCGAGTCAATCCGAGCCGCGAAGATATCGTTCCTGAGCCATCACGGTCATCGATGACCGGCGTGTAGAGCAGCACGTTCATGCCGCGTTCTTCGTAGTTGTGTGCCGCTTGGAGCAATGTTGTGCTTTTGCCGGCGTTCATGGCCGCGTAATAAAAGTAGAGTTTCGCCATCGGATCGAATTGGATCTTGAGGAATGTTTGTTTCGCTTATTAGAGCATGGAAGCCCGAAATCATAACCCGACGCGCGAGTTTTGAAGCTTCAGTGCTTAGTGCTGAAAGCACGGCATGCACTAGCCATGGACGCAAGTCCATGGAAACGTTGACACATTAGTCGGCAGTCCTGAAAGGACGGCAGGAAAATTGCGGTAGTGCAAAGCTTGGCTCCTGCCGTGCCTTCGGCACTCTGCGGCGATTCATTAAACCTAACCACGGACTTGCGTCCATGGCTAATGCATGTCGTCACTTCGTGACTGAAAGTATGCAACTTCAAAACTCATACTTCGGGCTACGAATTCAGACCCGCGAACCAAACTCGAACAAAATCGGCGATCATTTTCACATCGCTAGGATTGTTGACGAACAGGTGATCCGATTCTCCGGGCGTCACCAGCAAAGTCTCACCTCCGCTCCAATCGAGCAAACGATGAGCATGTTCGAGGGACACGGTTTCGTCAGCTTTCGAATGAAAAATCAGATGCGGCAAATTGAGCTGTTTGATGCGGGCTGGCAAATCGAAGTTCTGCAACACGTCCAACATCTGTTGCTTCACGTGATGCGTCATTCCACCAATCACAACATCTCCCGCACCTTCGCTTCCAATGGCAGGATTCAATCGCAGTAGCGTTTGCACCAAATGCGTCGTATCCGACGGCGCGGCGAGCGTAACGAGTGCTCGAGCCGATTCGAATTCTGACGCGATCGACATCATCGCAGCACCGCCAAGCGAATGGCCAATCAGAATTTCTGGAGCGGCGATTTCATCCGTCATGAATGCAACGGCTGCGCGAATGTCGTCTTGGTTCGTCAGGAAATTCGTGTCGGCGAAGGAACCCTTACTGCCTCCAAGTCCGCGGAAGTCAAAACGAAGCACCGCGATGCCATGTCCCGTCAGCAAGCGACTGATGCGAGCGATGGCCTTGATGTCTTTGGTGCATGTGAAGCAATGAGCAAACACTGCGGTCGCGATTGGCGTTTCATCTGGCAAGTCAAAAATGCCGGCCAGCATTACGGGAGCTTCACCATTGGAAGTGGATTCGAAATTGACTCGTCGAACAGGCATGATCAATCAATCAGTAGAGTTTCAAACAGGTTGCGAGATGCGATCGGCATCGTTGATGTCAAAACTTCACCGGCTTTAACACCCGCCGATAAGCCGCACGATTTTGCCAGATGCTCAACGCGCTCGAAGACTTCCTGTTTTCCCGGCGGAAACTGAGTCTTGTAACAGCGGACCGAATCCATCTTGAGTTCAAAGGTTTCAGTAATGTCGTGAACGATCTGCTTTGGATCCACCCCTGCAAAGTCGCCAGAATAAAGCAACGAGTAGTAAAGCTGACGTTTGATGCGATGCACGGGCAAACCGTCAAAATGCTGATCCCATTTCGTGAGCCGACTATAAAAGATCGCTGCGTCTGTGATCTGCATGGCTTGCCAATGATCTGGAGACGCGAGCGGTGTTTTGCAGCCAAGGCTCAACACCAGCTTGGGACGGTAGATACGAAACTGTTTCGCCAATGCGACTCGAGCTTCAAACGAATCAAATAATCTGCGGTTGGGCAGGTCCAATATGATTCGTTTAGCCACCCCCAGAGTTTTGGCGGCCGCATTGGCTTCGGCGACGCGGATCGCGGGATCATCACAAAGCGGCGTTGGCTCCCCATCAGTCAGATCGATAATTCCGACGCTCAGACCCTGTTGAGCGAGCTTTGCCAATGTGCCACCACATCCAATTTCACAATCGTCCGGATGGGCGCCGACTGCGATAACGTCAAGTTGCTGTTCGTTCATGCTTTACTCAAAATCGCTTGGGGTGGATGGCTTGCCCCGTTCTGACTATCTGGGAGGCTACGAAAATTGATACGGCCAATCACAACCCGACGCGTAAGCTTTGGAGTTGCACATTTGAGACAAGATTTCGCATTCTACTTGACAAAACACGTGAAGATTAAAAAAAGCGAAGCGTTCCGATACAAGCCCGACGCGCAAGCTTTGAAGTTGCACATTTGAGACAAGATTTCGCATTCTAATTGATAAAACACGTGAAAATTGAAAAAGCGAAGCGTTCCAATACAAGCCCGACGCGCAAGCGAGGGAGCAGGAAATCCTGGGAAATATCCGCTCGCTTGCG
>CALLUY010000111.1 GCA_938010615.1 uncultured Pirellulaceae bacterium
CAAACCGGTGAGGGCCAAGCACACAGAATTGGTTTGACCGAAGGCGGGCTTCATGCGGCCGAGGGCTTGGTGCTGGCCCGATATTTCATGTTCACACAAGTTTACTTCCATAAAACCCGACGAGCCTACGACACCCATTTACTTGAAGCTCTTAAAGAGATCCTGCCGGGCAGAAAATGGCCAACGCTTGGTGGTTCAAACTTGAAAAGATATTTGGATTGGGACGACTGGAAGGTCCTTGGGAAACTCTCTGCTGGCAAAGGTGGAGAGCATGGCAAGAGGCTTTGCACACGTGACCATTATCGAATGATTTACCAAACCCCAGAGATCCCAACAAAAGACGACATTTCCAAGTTTGAACGTGTCCAAGACACGCTGGGGGATTTGGTAGCTGATGTCGCGAAAGCTGGAAAAACTTGGTACAAAATAGCCGAAGATCAAGACATTCCAATCCTAAGCGAAAATGCTGACGGTGTTGTTTTGCCGCTGTCAGTTCATTCAGCAGCAGTCAGAGGATTGGAACAAACAGGTAGAATGATGTTGTACTGCGTCAAGGAAGACAAACCAAAAGCGCTCGAATTGGTTAAGCAAATAGGAGAATCAGAATGATACAATCCAAAGACATGCTGCGGACTTCAGTTCTTGCCGAATTTGTTAAACGTGCTCCATCTGCTCCGGGGCGTACCGGTTTAATGAAGTTTGCATACCTTCTTCAGTCGGTTCGCAACGTGCCGCTCGGTTACCGCTTCCGTCTGTACAACTACGGACCGTATGACGAACAGGTGTTGGCTGATGCGAACGAAGCTACTTCAGTTGGTTTGCTCGAATCGAAACTTGTTACGTACCAGCGTGGCTATGGTTACGAGTTCTCACTTGGCGACTCATTCGAGGAAAGCGAAGGGGATCTGAAAAAGCTTGCCTTAGATTTTGATTCAGATATTGACTGGGTCATGAAAAAATTTGGCCACGAGTCAGCCTCTCGTTTGGAGCTAATCTCAACGATTGTTTTTGCCCTTTGCGACAAACAGCGACGCCGTGATCCGGATGAACTAAAGGATCGCGTCCATGAAATTAAACCTCACTTCTCAAAAGAAGTAATCGCTGAAACTATCGAAGAAATTTCAGCAGAAGTGCTTGATTGCATAACTTGCAAATAGCCTTCATGCCTGATACCAAAATGATCGTCGACAAAGCTTGGCACTTTGCCCATGTCCTGCGCGATGATGGGCTTTCCCACATGGCTTACACCGAGCAAATCACTTTTCTGCTCTTTCGAAAAATGGCCGACGAGTAGTCGAAGCCTCGCACAACAAAATGATCGCGCCCGAGGGACTCGATTGGGCTAACTTGCTGGAAACGCGACGGCGAAGAACTCGAACGGCACCACCGCAAGATTCTCGATGAACGGGCGTCTGCGAAGCGGGCAAGTCCGGGATGCTCGGGGCGATCTTCAAAAAGGCGCGGCAGGACATCCAAAACCCGTCCTCGCTCCGTCGAGGTAATCGTCCTTTCTGGCCACCCCTCTCTGCTTCAGCAGGATTTTGCGGAACTATTTGACAAACTTAGTGCTCAGCAGGTTTAAAAACGCAATAAAAATTTGCCTATTTCACTAAATAGGCTATATTCACTACGTAGTGAAACCTGTTATTTCAGTGAAATATGTCCAAGAAATCTGACTCCGAGAACCTGATTTCCGTACTCTTTCGCGAGCTGTTCGCGGACATGGGTGAATTCGATGTGTCGGCGGATTCAGACTCCACAGAACATGTCGATATTCGTGTTCGTCAACCGGAAACCGGAGCCGAGTTCCGCTTTAACGTTAAATCGCGCGAGCGGGTGACGCCACAGATCGCTGACGATCTGTTTGAGAGAATCGCATCAGAAAAATCGCCAAAAGGAAAAACAACCTTCGTGTTTATTGCTCCGACTATTTCGGAACGGGTCGCAGAGATCGCGCGAAAACATGATGTCTCGTTTCTGGACCATTCGGGCAACTGCTTTATTGCCAATAAACGACTCGGGCTATTGCTGCATCGCAAAGGATTCAAGACGAAGTTGGTCAAATCTTCTTCGCCTTCGCCGACGAATGTTTTCTCACCAAAATCAAGCAGGATTATTCGTGCGATGTTGTCCCAGCCTGGCCGTCGGTGGCAAGTCAGCGAACTCGCCGAGCATCCAAATGTCGACGTAAGTATGGGGCTTGCTTCCAAGGTGAAGCACGCATTGCTATACCAAAGCTATGCGAAAGAAGAGAATCAACTGCTGATGCTAAAGAATCCGCGCGAGCTGCTTGAGGCATGGGCAAAGAACTATCCCCCAGTAGAAGAAACGGCCAAGTTCTTTGTGCGTGGCGAAGTTGAGGCGACCGAGAAAAAGATAGCGAAGTGGTGCAGTAGCAACAACCATCAATACGCTTTGGCAAGAATGTCGGCAGCATGGCGACAATCTCCGGAAGTTCGCTACAACGTCGCAAACTTCTACGTAAGTTCGAGCGCGATAACAGAGCGTGCGCTGATTTCCTTGAAAGAGGAATGCGGTGCGCGTCCGGTCGAAACCGGCCATAACTTGGTGTTCCTTAGTCCTTATGATTCGAGCGTTTTCGCAGATCAAATCGGTGAACCGCATCAGACGTCGCCACTTCAAACGTGGCTTGATCTCAAGCAATTGTCTGGTCGCGGTGAAGAGGCTGCTGAGGCAGTGTTTGAAAAACACCTAGCTCCCGTTTTTGATTCGGTGCAATTCCCATGAAACAACAAGATGCGGCCCGTGCCGTCCTTATCGAAGTAATGAACGTGTTGGGTGCGTTCAAGGACGATATTGTCATCGTCGGTGGCTGGGTGCCAGATTTGACGTACCCGAACAAGAAGCACATCGGTTCGTTGGATGTTGACCTCGCGATTGGCCCGAACGCGGTAGGTGAAGATGTTTACAGCTCAATTTTGAATCGCTTGAAAGAGAGTGACTATTCGCACTACACTTCTCCGACTCGATTCATGCGGGCGGTACCCGAGGCATCGGAACCCGTAAAAGTAGATTTGATTAGCGGAGAATATCTGGAAGAGGGTGAAAAGACTCGTGCGATAATGGTCAATGAACTCAAAGTAAACTCACTTCGCGGAGTTGACCTTGCGTTTGAAAACAGCAAGGAAATCACCATAGAAGGAAAGATGCCAAACGGTTCAGAAAACGTGGTTCAGCCAGAATTGTATCGCCAGAGGCATTCCTTCTCATTAAGGCCTTCGCGCTCGATGAACGCAACAAGGCGAAAGATGCCTATGACATCGGATTCGTACTGCAGCAATACGAACCTTCAATCGAGGCGCTTGCTGAAAATCTCAAACCGATCGTGCAGGAGGGGCTGGGAGCAGATGCATTGCAAATTCTAAGAGACAAATTCAAGACTCTCGACTCCGTCGGACCCGTTAACGCTGCATCGGTCGCCGAAGAAAACGGAGGAGATCGAGAGCAAGAACAGCAAGCAGCATTTCAAAATGCTGCAGTGCTTTTTGAGGCGTTGGACAATCGGTAGACTTGCATTCCGGAAGAATCCGGAAAGACTGAGTTGATTGAGTTGGTTTGCTATGACCAGTTCTGGCGTATTGGATTTTGCGCGATAACGAAATCGGCCCCCTAGAATCGCTGGCTATTACTCAACGAACCAAAAAGTGAAACGCTCGATTGGGGGATCCTTGACTCGTGAGAGCCTCGCAAATGTGTTGCTTGCGTTTGCTGGCTTGATTTTTGTCAGCAAAATCTCGTGTCGTATTGCAACTGCACTCGTCGGAACCATTGACCAAAAACCAACATCGACGATAATCAAACCGTCGCAGGGGTGTCCAATTTGGACTGAGAGTTCTAGCTGCTGAGCGAAGAACAACCCTTTGAACCTGATACGGATAATTCCGGCGAAGGGAGCGAGAGGCTGTTTCTTCTAAATCGAACAAGTTCCTCTTTCTTTCTGCGTCAGTTTTTCCTCGTTGTTACCTTTAAGGAAAAATGATGAACGCACCCAAGCAACCGACTCCAGAAATTAGTGAGCTGGAAAAAGCAAAACAACTCGGCTCGCAACGCGGCGACTATACAGGTCAGTTCACCGAAGAGATCGACAACGCGGATGAGATCCGAGCGATCGAAAACGATCCGACTCAATTTCCAAATTCGACTCGTATCTACATTCAGGGCGAGATTCACCCCGACGTAAAAGTTCCGCTGCGAGAGATCCGACTTTCGGACACCGAACATCCAGACGGTACGGTTGAGAAGAACGATCCGATTCGAGTCTACGACTGTTCGGGGCCTTGGGGTGATCCGGAATTCGAAGGCGACGTGACCAAGGGCTTGCCGGCGATGCGGCGGCAGTGGATTTTGGATCGTGATGACGTCGAAGAGTACACAGGCCGCGACGTGAAGCCTGAAGACAACGGCTATCTGTCGGAAGCTCACGCGGAAAAGTACAACTCCTTCAAGAATCCGAAAAACAAGCTGAAGCAATATCCTGGCCTGATGCGAAAGCCGCTACGTGCCAAAGGTAGCGATGGCAGCGCTGATGGTTCAAGTGATTGGCATCCGGTTACTCAGAAATGGTATGCCGATCAGGGAATCATCACGCCTGAAATGGAATACATTGCGATTCGCGAGAATCTTGGACGCAAAGAAGAATTTAAAACGATCGCGGACAAGTATCCAAACCTTGCCGACTTGCCGCCTGAAGCTTCCGATCGTATCCGTCAACTTTGCACGACGCCCGAAGGTTACGAGATGCCTCGCCCGTCGGAGATCGATCCGAACAGACAGGTGCCACGAAATCGAATGGAGCACCAGCATCCCGGCCAGACTTGGGGAGCGATGACGCCGGCATTTATTACGGCTGAATACGTTCGATCGGAAGTCGCCCGCGG
>CALLUY010000112.1 GCA_938010615.1 uncultured Pirellulaceae bacterium
ATTACAGCAAGTAGCCGGTGGTCGCGCAGCGCACCGCCGGACGGCGTTGAGCCAGCGCCCGTTTATCCCGCAGGGATTACAGCAAGTAGCCGGCTGTCGCGCAGCGCACCGCCGGACGGCGTTGAGCCAGCGCCCATTTATCCTGCAGGGATTGCAGCAAGTAGCCGGTGGTCGCGCAGCGCACCGCCGGATCGGTGTTGAGCCAGCGCCCGTTTATCCCGCAGGGATTGCAGCAAGTAGCCGGTGGTCGCGCAGCGCACCGCCGGATCGGTATGCCAGCCGCAATCGCGACCCCGAAGGTGGTCGAAGCTTACAGCAAATACTTTTCGTCGAACTCTACCTTCGCCAAATTGAGCATTTCAACCAGCTCCTCACGGAAGCCTTTTGACCGATGATGTTCTTCTTGATTGGAAATATAGGACTGAACACCACCGCGAGAATTTGCACTGACGGAGAAGGCCGAATAGCCTTCTTGCCAACCAAACTTCTCCTGCTCGATTTCAGTGTGAATCCACTTTGAAGAGTTCTTTTTCAGTTCACGAACGAAGTCGGAAATGCGATGGGTTGGCTTTAGTCCAACCAGTAGATGAACGTGATCTTCAACGCCACCAATTCCTTGAGGCACAGCGTCGAGTCCGCGAACAACTCCGCCCAAGTATTCGTGCAATCGGTCTCGCCAAGATTCGTGCAAGAATTTGGTTCGGTTCTTTGTGCTGAAAACGATGTGGAAATGGAGACTGGAATAGGTGGACATCGTTGCTGCGACCGCCTTCGGGGTCGTGGTGTGGGGTGTGTTCTCTCTCCGGTGGTGCGCTGCGCGACCACCGGCTACTAGCTGTAATCCCTTCGGGATTGGAGATTCGGTTGGCTGTAATCCCTTCTGGTCGTGTTGTGGGGCGTGTTTTCTCTCCGATGGTGCGCTGCGCGACCACCGGCTACTAGCTGTAATCCCTTCGGGATTGGAGATTCAGTTGGCTGTAATCCCTTCTGGTCGTGTTGTGGGGTGTGTTTTCTTTCCGGTGGTGCGCTGCGCGACCACCGGCTACTAGCTGTAATCCCTTCGGGATTGGAGATTCGGTTGGCTGTAATCCCTTCGGGATTTTGGCGGCCGCTTGTGGTTTTCAATTCCAACAATAATCAAAAGTTGTCCAACTGATCGACCAAATCATCAAGCTCATCCTTCGGCTCGTTGACTCGATTTTCCTGACGTTTCTTGAGCCCCGCCATCCCCACGGCGTCACGGCCCGCCATGACTAGCTGCTCGTCACGCTCCAACGCCGCAATTTCTTCTGCCGACTTGTTGCTCTCCGGTGCACCGAACAGCTGAGACAAATCGATCTTCATGCTGGCCGCCGCGTCGGCAGATCCAGCGATCGCAGGAGTTTTGTGTTGTGGGAACATGATCGCGTTCTCTGGGCAGACACGACTGCACGCCGGACAGCCTTTGCGACAGTTGTCAGGTTGCTCAACCAGAATTGTGTCGATGCGATCCACGCCGTAGACGCCAAACAAACAGAAGTCGATGCACTCCATGCAGTTCGTGCAGCGACTGTAGTCGATGACTGGATACCAGCGACGGCCGTCGGTCTCTTCAATACGGACCGGTTCAGCTGGTTCGGCAGGAGCAGCCACGACCGGAAGGGCATTTGAAGAAGCTCCATTGGATGCCGGTGCTGATCCACCAAGCCCCACGATTTGGACCGCGTTCTCTGCGTGAATGCGTTTGATCTCTTCAACGTATTCGTTGGCGCGAGTGGTCGTTTTGAAATCGAGGCAATAGATTTTGCGATCTGGGATTTCGCGTTGATCGATCACGCGATCTTTCTCGTCGGCCTCTTCTTCAGCAGACTCATCCTCTTCGTCCTCGTCGTCTTCATTTTTAAGCAGCGTTTCGCCAACGTGACCATGAATCTGATTTCGATCCAACACCCAATGGGCGGCTCGTTCGAACAGCCACGAGCAAACGACCATGTTGCCGCCAAGTTTCTTCAGAGCAAGCATGCCGGTGCCGTCTGCCTTGAGGTCGTAGAGGTTGGGCACGACGGTGACATCGATGCCGCTCTCGATCATCAAGCCCATGACGATATCTTCTTCCAGCTTTTTCTTTTTAGGGTTCTTGCTGGGGCTTTGAGAGATGACGACTGATAGGCGTTTGGCCATGGGGTTGTTCCGTAGTAGCTTTAAAGTTTGATCTGTCTGGGCCCAGGTCGAGGTGGCATAGGCCTCTGGCCTGTGATCTGTATGTCCACAAGCCGGAGGCTTATGCCACCTTTACGTGGCATAGGCCTCTGGCCTGTGATCTGCATGTCCACAAGCCGGAGGCTTATGCCACCTTTACATGGCATAGGCCTCTGGCCCCTCTGGCCTGTGATCTGTATGTCCACAAGCCGGAGGCTTATGCCACCTTTACATGGCACAGGCCTCTGGCCTGTGATCTGCATGTCCACAAGCCGGAGGCTTATGCCACCTTTATCAGCTTGCCGTTAAACGATAAAGCCACACCGATCACGCCCAACCATTGTAATCTTTTTGGACGTTCAAAGTTTCGGGAAATGTTCCCCGCCAAACGATTGCCAAGAACTCTCCAACCACGACGGATGACCAAACGTGTCCAGTCGCTATGATATCGTCCCCCTGAACACTGCTTTCTGAACACTGCGTTCTTCCAGATGCCCGACCCCAAACAATCATCCCTCTTCGAGACTCAGCCAGAGCAATGGCAGTTGGACGATCAGGACGACTGGTTGGCGGCGCGGATCGTGTTTGCTGCCCCACCGTTTGGGCCGTATGACTATTCGATTCCTGCTGACCTAGAATCGTCCGTCAAGAAAGGTGTTCGCGTCATCGTTCCGTTGGGCCGCGGCAACCGCACGATGACTGGCTACTGCATCGATGTGATTGGCCCGCATCATCCCGAGGCGGGGACCGTCAATCCGAAACGGCTCAAGCCTATCAGTCGCGTGATCGATGCGAAGCCACTGTTGGACGAATCGTTGTTGAAACTTTCTCAACAGATTGCGGAATACTACATCAGTCCACTGGGCACCGTCATCGAAACGGTCGTCCCGGTCGGCGCGAGAGAAAATTCTGGAACGCGTGAGATGTTGTTCCTGTCTGTTGACCCTGACGTTGCTCGCGATCTGGATTCAGTGAAGCTCACCGAACTTCAACGACGAATTCTCGAAACGATGTTGGTTTCGAATCAGGATTGGACTCCGGGTGAACTGGCCGAAACGGTCGGTTGTACTCAAGGTCCGATTTCAACGCTTAGACGAAAAGGTCACATTCTCTCCTCAAGTCGCCGAGTCCAACAAAAGACTCACGAGATCCCGGCAGAAAAACGAACCGAGAATCTGACGCTCAATTCGGAGCAGCAAGCGGCACTCGACGCGATCGCGAAAACGATTGACGCCGAAGAACATCAGACGTTTCTGGTGCACGGCATCACCGGCAGCGGCAAGACCGAAGTTTACATTCGTGCGATTCAACAAGTCGTCGAATATGGTCGACAGGCAATCGTGCTGGTTCCTGAAATTAGTCTGACTCCGCAAACACGAACTCGATTCCGAGCACGTTTCGATAAGGTCGCCGTTTTACATTCGCATCTGACTAGCGTTCAACGAGCCTGGCATTGGCGACAGATTGCCGAAGGGAACGTGCAAGTCATCATTGGGGCTCGCAGTGCTGTTTTCGCTCCGACGCCTCGGCTTGGGTTGATCGTGTTGGACGAAGAACACGATAACTCGTTCAAGCAAGACAATACGCCTCGTTATCATGCGCGTGACGTCGCACAATGGCGTGCCGAATCAGAAAAAGTGCCGCTGTTGTTGGGCAGTGCCACGCCTTCTCTTGAATCGTGGCATCAAGCCCAGACTGGTCAGTTCCAAACGTTATCGTTGAAGAATCGAGTGCTTGATCTGCCACTGCCGGACGTTGCAACGATCGACTTGCGGACGGACTTTCCGGGAAAACGAAAACGCTTCAGCCCGATCAGTCAGAAACTTCGGCAGGAAATGGCGGCGGCGCTTAGCGATGGCGGGCAAGTGATCCTGTTGCTTAACCGTCGTGGATTTTCAACACGGATTCAATGTCCGTCTTGTGGCAAAGTCGAATATTGTCCTGACTGTTCGATTCCGTTGACGCATCATGTCGAAGGCAAGAAAGCAGTTTGCCACTATTGCGATCACACGATTCCCGAACCACGTCGCTGCAGTGATTGTGGCAACGATGCGATTCGGTTTTCAGGTTTAGGAACGCAACGTCTCGAAGCCGAAGTCCGCACACTGTTTCCCGATGTCGAAATCATGCGAATGGATACCGACACGATGCGAAAGCGAGGCAGCCACGAAAAGGCGCTTGCGAAATTTCGTGATGGTGAAACAAAGATCCTGTTGGGCACGCAGATGATCGCCAAAGGCTTGGACTTTCCGAATGTGACCTTGGTCGGAGTCGTCAACGCCGATACGGCATTGCACTTGCCGGACTTCCGATCGGCCGAACGTACGTTTGGGTTGGTAACTCAAGTCGCCGGACGCACGGGTCGCGGCGAACGGGGTGGCCGAGTTTTGGTGCAGACCTTCAGTCCTGAGAATCCTGCAATCATTTGTGCGACTCGTCACGACTACATTAACTTTGCGTCGGGCGAACTTCCGGTTCGGGAAGAATTCCACTATCCGCCCTACGGCAAGATGGCTCGGATCGTGATTCGTGGCGAAGTTCAAGCCAAGGTCGAACAAATGGCGGATCACATTGCCGAATGCATTAACGCCGCGGCAGATGAACTTGAATTGCAGCTAAGTTTACTCGGACCATCGATTGCGCCGTTGGAGAAGCTCCGGGGGATGTATCGTTACCACATGTTGCTCGGCGCAGTTGAAGTGAGTGCCATTCAGCAAGTCGTCGTGCGAGCAAAAATCTCCATCAAGGAGATGGATGACATTCAATGGATCGTGGACATCGATCCGTACAACATGGTTTGAGGTAACTTTGGACAGTTGCACCTTTTGGTAGGCCGGAACAAGAAAACACAGCGATTGCCGGAGCTGCGGATGTAGCTGAAAAGTTGGCCAGTGTTTAAAGAATTCAAATTCGAATACCGTGTTTTCGCAGCTCCGGCAGTTCTGACTTCCTTGTTCCGGCCTACAGTTACATCTCAACGTTTCTCAAGAAGTCGCCAAACTTTGTTCGCTTCCTTGTTCACAATCTCATCGAAGCCGTTGCGCGGGTTGTCTCCGGCGACGGTTCTGTGCGTGTTGAACATGAAGCAATACGAAAGACCATTGCTGGAAAAGCAAACCAAACCAGCGGAACAGTAAACGTCCTGCGTGAACCGCCAGAGTGTGATTCCGTTTGACGTCATTCGACAGGACAGCACGCAGCCCTTCCAAACTTCCTTGTCGGACTTCTCGTGTGGTGGCCTCGCGGTCATCAACACCTTGGAATCATCCGAGAGGATCGGGCTTGGCGACGCTTGGATCGCAGTCATCAACTTAAGCATGTCGCTAGGCGTCAGCATCCAGCCGTGACTTGAGTCCAGCAAACCAAAATGAATCCCACCGTGATTGGCTCGGACCCACTTGCCGGCGTCGCTACCGGCCAGCTTGGAGTAAAACCTTCCAGCTCTTTCCACATGGACGACTTCGTCGCCGATTCGTTCTGCCGGATCGATGCGGCTCATTCGCAACGAACGCAGTCCCAACGGCTTGGCAATGTTTTCCAAGACGTAATCTTCATAGGGCTGGCCCGACGCTTTTTCAATCACTCTGCCCAACATCAGATACGTGTAAGCTGAAGTTCGCGAATCCGTTCCGGGTGCATACGCGAGCGGCTTTGAGAGCATGTACTCCATCGTATGTTGCGGCGTTATTAGTGTCTTGAGTTTCATCGTTTTGGTAATGCTTCTTGGACTCTGTCCCGGATCAAGTGACTGGCTCTGATCGTGGCCAGCCGTTTCCTGAAGCAGATTCAAAACCGTGATCGTGCTCGAGCGAGCATCGACACTGTTGGCTCGCCAAGGTTTCACGCCAAGCATCGGATAGACAGGCGTATTGAGTTTTAACTTTCCGCGATCGACCAGTTGCAAGGCAGCCACGACGGTAACGATGCGGGAAAGACTGGCACTGCGAAACGGTTGCTCCGGCGTGACTTTCGTTTTTCTGTCCAAGTCCGAATATCCGAACGCGCCCTGATAGAGCATTTTACCTTTCAAAGAAACCGCCACCGAAAGCGCTGGCATTTGATTGGCTCGGATGAACTCGATCGCCTGCGTTTCAAAAGACGCGAATGCCGGATGCCCCGAAGCCGTCGTCGGGATCCTTGAGTCCGGTTTCCAAATCGTTCCGATGGGTCGGGGTTGGGGAGCTGTTTTTCCGTTTGCCTCCTCGTCAGTGATTGGATTGAAGCTCGCGTCATAGTGCCAGATTGCTGCGTGCTTCGTTTCCTCTTTGACGACATATACTTCGTGCCAGGCAATACGGAGCTTTTTGGATTTGTTTCGCTCGAAGATCGATTCGAATTGAGCGTCGGTCAGATCGAACTTGGCGAACCACGGGCTTGTCGTCGGTGGCTTGACCAGACGGATTGTGAACATCGCGCGGCGACCGTTGCAGTCGACGATCGCGTCCATCGGGACGTAGCCTTTTCTGGCAAGCTTCTCGATCGACTTGGCGACTTTCTTGACGGTCTGCTTCTTGAGTACGCGCTCATTGGATTGCTGCGCGCGAAGTTCGGTGCTGGCAGAGCAGACAAACATGACGACAAACACGAAAGCGACGATTCGATGCAGTGCTGAATTCATAGGGCAACGGGAGCGATAGGACTTGAGGGCAGCCCCAGAATAGCCGATTTCTGCGGAGGATTCAAAAATTACGTTTTCGCGCCCGAACCGACGTTTGAGATGCCAGTCCGACTATCTATACTCTCCCGCTTGTGCTCGCAATTTGTAGCTGCGGCCAAACCTCAACCCGAAAAAGCAACTCATCCAATGGTAAGCGTCACACTCCCCGACGGCAGCGTAAAAGAATTTGAATCTCAGGTGACCGTTAAAGAAGTCGCCAAAAGTATCGGCAGAAGCCTTGCCAAGGCGACGCTGTGGGCCGAAGTCGACGACCAGCCGGTCAAGCTGAATCACGAGATCCCTGACGGTGCGAAGGTCAGCATGAAGCTGATCACTAAAACGAGGGACGGCAACCCGAGTGACGAAGCCCTCGCAACGTTGCGGCACAGTTGTGCTCATGTGATGGCTCGCGCGGTGATGCGAATCAAAGACAATTGCCAGCTGGCATTCGGTCCGTCGCTGGAAAACGGTTTCTACTACGACATCAAATGCGATCCGCCGTTGACCGAGGAAGACTTTCCAGCGATCGAAAAAGAGATGAAGCGACTGATCGATCTCGATGAGCCGTTTGAGCGAATTGTGAAAGAGCGTGACGATGCGATTCAAATCTGCAAGGATATGAAGCAAGAATTCAAAGTCGAGCACGTCACCGAAGGTCTGGCGGAAGACGAAACGCTTTCGTTTTATCAGCAAGGCGAATTTCTGGATCTCTGTCGCGGACCTCACATTCCGACTCCGAAAACGATCGGTGCGTTTAAGCTCATGTCGTTGGCAGGAGCTTACTGGAAAGGCGATCAGGACAACGAACAACTTCAGCGACTGTACGCGACGGCGTTCTTCAACCAGAAAGAACTCGACGCGCACCTTGAAGCGCTCGAAGAAGCCAAGAAACGTGACCATCGTGTCCTCGGTCGAAAGCTCGGTCTGTTCCACATTGATGAAATGGTCGGACAGGGTTTGATTCTGTGGACTCCCAAAGGAGCCTTTGTTCGCCAAGCGTTGCAGGATTTCATTTCGGCACACTTGCGCCGCCAGGGCTACGATCAGGTTTTCACGCCGCATATTGGCAAACTGGATTTGTACAAAACCAGCGGCCACTTTCCTTACTACCAGGAAAGTCAGTACCCTGCCCTAGTCGATCGAGAACAGTTGGCGAAGCTGGCAACCGAAGGTTGTACTTGCGGCGAGCTTTCAAACAAAATGAACGACGGCGAGATCGAAGGCTATCTGCTTCGCCCGATGAACTGCCCGCACCACATTAAGATTTACGATTCGCAGCAGCGAAGCTATCGTGACTTGCCGATTCGACTGGCGGAGTTCGGAACCGTCTATCGCTATGAGCAATCTGGCGAGATCGGCGGACTGACTCGAGTCCGTGGATTTACTCAAGACGATGCTCACTTGTTTGTGACTCCGGATCAGGTTGCTGACGAAGTTCGCGGCTGTTTGGAATTGGTGAAAACCGTTTTCTCCACGATGGGCATGGATGACTACAGCGTTCGAGTCGGACTCCGCGATCCGGATTCGGGCAAGTATGTGGGTGACCCGGAGAATTGGGACAAAGCCGAAGAGGCTTGTCGCGAGGCCGCTAAATCGTTGGGCAAGCCATTCACTGAAGAGGCGGGCGAAGCCGCGTTCTACGGACCCAAGATTGACTTTGTGGTAAAGGACTGCATTGGTCGTTCGTGGCAATTGGGAACTGTCCAGGTCGATTACAACCTGCCCGTTCGGTTCGATTTGAACTACACCGGCGCCGACAACAAGCAACATCGTCCGGTCATGATCCATCGAGCTCCTTTTGGATCGATGGAGCGGTTTATCGGCGTCCTGATCGAGCACTTTGCTGGTACTTTCCCGCTGTGGCTTGCTCCTGAGCAGGGTCGGATTCTTACCGTTAGCAATAAAGCCGAAGGATACGCTCGCGAGGTCCAGGAACAGATGATTTCGGCAGGATTGCGCATCACAGACGATTATCGCTCGGAAAAACTCGGTGCGAAAATCCGTGAAGGACGTTTTGATCTATTGCCGTACTTGTTGATCATCGGGCCACGGGATGCGGAAAATGGAACGGTTTCGATCCGCGATCGCTACAAAGGCGACCTCGGTGCGATCTCGGTAACTGAGGCCATCGCGATGATGGTCAAGGAAGTAGACGACAAAACCGTGCGGGGGCATGAGCCGCCTGATGATCCAAAGTAGGCGTCATTTCGCCCACTGATTTGTACGAAATTTGCCGATTCGTCACGTCGATGTTGACGCAGGAATGTAAACTAACCAATAATCATGTGGCTGCGGTGTCGTTGAAACCATCCGCAGCTGTATCAATACTTTTTATGAGGAACCAACAATCGCAAAGAAGCAGCAGAACCGAATCAATGAAACGATTCGAACCACCCCGATTCGGGTCATTGACCAGGACGGAACTCAGCTAGGAGTTATCTCAACAGCAGACGCTCTCAAGAAAGCCCAAGAGCAAGGACTCGACCTAGTCGAAGTCGCACCGGAAGCCAAACCTCCCGTTTGCCGCATTATGGACTATGGAAAGTTCAAGTACGACAAGAGCAAGCGGACTTCAAAGAACAAGGCTCATCAGACCAAGCTCAAAGAGATTCGTGTTCGGCCCAAGACCGGTGAACATGATATCAATTTCAAAGTCAAGAAAGCTGTTGGCTTTCTTAAGCATAACGACAAGGTTCAGGTGACGGTCCTGTTTCGCGGTCGCGAGATGGCTCACATCGAAGAAGGTCGCAAAGTTATGGAAGGCATCATTGAGAAGCTTTCCGAATTTGGAAAAGTCGAAAACCGTCCGTCGCAACAGTCGCGTAAGATGATTTGCACGATCTCGCCATTGAAGACGTCGTAGTCATCAACGGTTGACCATACAAAAAAACGCCACGTCAATTGACGTGGCGTTTTCGTTTGTGACTCTGGCTTCGTCTCGTTCGCTTAGAAGCAGAACTCGAGACCGTAGTAACCACCGTGAAGCAACAGGCTTCCGTTACTGTTAGCTCGTGACAGTTCGTCTTCATCCGAGTAATCGAACGGCATCTGGTCCGCTGCGAGTGCGACACCGCTTACGCCAAGTGCACGGTATCCGACTCGAATTCGAGAGCGACATGAGATTTGGTAAAGGATTCCAAAATCCAACTCACCAAGGAACGCGACATCGTTCTTTTCATCGTTGTAGCTGAATGGGCGTCCAGCGGCAGCACCGAAGTTAACTTGTGCAATTTCGCCGTTAGCATCCGTAAGATTCTGGATCGTGCGGATGTTGTTGTTGAAGATGCCGCCTTTGACACCTGAGAACAATCGCAATTTCGGACTCAAGCCCAATTCGTTGCGAGCACCCAACTGCAGACCTAGCAGGCGGTTGCGAGCTTCTAGGTTGTAGAAGAAGTCTGAAGGAACCAGTGGGAAGGCAGTGTTGTCGATCGACGCAGTGTACTGCAGTCCTTCGTTGAATTCGAACCAGCGGAATCCAGCAAGCAGCTCGTAGAAGCCTCGGCGATTACGCCTCGTGTTGAAGCAGCCTCCGTTGCGAAGCATATTGATTTCAAGATTGTTGATATCTGTCTCGCGAACGATTGTCTGAGCAACGGTGTTGCTGTAGATGTCCAGCAAATCGCGACCTGAAGAGGCGTGCAACAAGCGGTCGAATCCACGAATGTTCGTGGCGACGTTGGCTCCAGAGAGAAAACCGACAGCGCGGCTAGGATTCAATGCCCAGTAGACGCCTTCAATTCCACCACCGTTTGCGTTGCGTGAGGCGACATTGACTCCGTAGCCATTGAACGATCCTTCGTCCGCGTCGTTGGTGAACAGAGTATCGCCAGCCGGGTTGGCAGCAAGGAATCGATTGTCTTCGTAATCACGTTGGAAAGACAATCCGTAAAGTCCAACCGTGTAGTTCGATCTTGGACGAGCACGACGACCGGTCACTATCGCTGGAGCAGCGTACGAAGTCGGCTGGAAAACAGGTGTGGAGTAAACAGGAGAAGCACAGGCCGATTGAGACACGGGTCCGCTGATGACACCACTGTAGATCGGTGATGATCCCATCGAAGAGCTATCCATGTAGCCACTTCCCATACCAACTGAGCCAACGTTTCCAGTCATCATTGGAGACGACTGAATCGGAGCCGACATGACAGATGAGCCCGTCATTGGAGTTGAAGTAATGATTGGGTTGGAGCTCATCGGCGTGCCGAACGAACCGCTCGTCATGCCGCCGAATTGTGGCGTCGAAATCATTGGAGCAGCTTGTACGGCGCTGCCTTGCATCATGGCTCCACCCTGATGCATGCTACCTTGCATCAGGCTACTCCCTTGCGTCATGCCGCCACCTTGCGTCATTGCACCTTGGATCATGCTGCTACCTTGCGTCATGTTGCTATGCATCATGCCGCCCTGAGCCATTGCTCCACCACCTTGCATGGCAGAACCTTGCAGTGGGACGCCGGGCTGCATCATTGCCTGGCCCATTGAACCCATTGAGTTTCCATAACCTGCACGCGACAAAATTGACTGGTATGAACCAATTGCTGATGGTTGATTCCAGTCGCTTTGAGCGTTGACAGAGCCAACCATTGTTACCAACGCAACAACAACAAGGCAGTTTCGCCACATCCGTTTCATCACAAACTCCTTTTTGGGTCGAGCGATTTTTGCCACTTGGCTGACGAGATTAAAATCGCTGCTGTATCTTCTTGTCCACGACTTGGAATCAGGCCGAACATTGCGGATGAACCGAATGAAGCGCACCACACGCAAATCCGTTGCGTCGCGTGCAAGAGACATCGTCATCAGAACCGGAATAATTAGAGCCCTATTGCCGTTGAATGCGGAAAATTCGGAATCAAGATCCGCGATACCGTCACTTTCGTTAAAGCCACCTCAATTTACCTAAATTGAGATTCGCCTTCCAAGCAAACTCATTTGCAATCGAATATGATCAATTGCGTCGAAAGCTTTCGCATTTTTTGCTGCTATTGGAAAGTAACCATGTCTCAATATTCGCAACCTCAGCTGGATCAAATGGGAAAAGGCTATGGAAGTCATCCTCAATCAACCAGCGGTTTGGCGATCACCAGTTTGATCCTAGGGATCGCCAGTTTCTTCTGCGCCATCTTTACGGGCTTGCTAGCCGTTATCCTGGGCATCATTGCGCTGTCGGGAATCTCGAAAAGCAATGGAAAGATCGGCGGAAGCGGGTTGGCGATTGCTGGCATCGTTACTGGAGCAATCGGCTGCCTTTGGACGCTAATTTTGATAGGGATGTTGTTACCCGCTGTGCAGCAAGTTCGGACCGCGGCGCGCCGAACGAATTCAATGAACACCGTCAGGCAACTCTGTTTGGCGAACCTGAATTATGAATCTGCCTATATGAGGTTTCCGTCGAATCTTTCAACGGACAATCCGGAAGATGGCGAAAATCTAAGTTGGCGAGTCCACGTACTCCCCTTCCTTGGAGAACAGGAACTCTACAACAAATTCAAATTGGATGAGCCATGGGATAGCCCGAACAACAAACCGCTGCTTGCAGAAATGCCGCTGTACTACCAGCACCCGCAGTTACCGAACTTGCCTGAGGGATACACGGTCTATCAAATGCCGACTTCGACCGCAGGCAGTGAAGAGCCAGCAATTCTGGTCCAAGGCGAGCGAGGCACAACGCTTGGTGCGCTCACAGATGGTTCTTCCAACACGATTTTGATTTTGGAAGTCGCTGAATCGGCTGCCGTTCCATGGACCAAGCCCCTAGACTGGCAATTCGATCCCAGCGACCCGACTCGCGAAGTTGGTGATTCTTTTCCGGGAACGTTCACGGCGGGTATGTGTGACGGTTCCACGCACTCGATCGACAGAGGAATTGACCCGCAAACGCTGAAGCTTCTCTTCACGCGTTCCGCTGGAGACACGCCGCCCAGATTGTATTAAAGCCCATTTCAAAACCCGTGGCGAGACGCCCCAGCCACAATCACGATGCAAGTTTTGAAACCGGCTCTAAAAACTAGTCTCATATGTTGCCAATGTGAGCCTTCGACTATCCTATCTCCATTAGTGATATAAGAAATTGCATGGTTTTGGTTTGTACGCGCGAATCATAACCCGAAGCGTTAGCGAGGTACCAGCCGCACCTCGCCTACGCGTTGAAGTCGCGCAAAAACCAAGCCCGAAGCGCAAGTTTTGAAGTTTGCACAAATACAAGCCCGAAGCGCAAGCGAGCGGATATTTCCTAGGATTTCCTGCTCCCTCGCTTGCGCGTCGGGCTTGTATTGGAACGCTTCGCTTTTTTAATTTTCACGTGTTTTATCAATTAGAATGCGAAATCCTTGTCTCAAATGTGCAACTTCAAAGAGCGCAAGCGAGGGACTATTTCCGAGGACTTCCTGCTCCCTCGCTTGCTAGGAAATTAAATTGCATGGACTTGCGTAACTCTCCGAGTGGCGGAATCTACCTTGGCAGTTCAGGCAGTCACCGATTTCATTGTCATCAGTCGGCCAGAGAAATAGGCATCCGTGAATCCAAAAGAAAAAACTGCTCCATGGAAGGGACGACTGCTGGTCATCGCTGCAGCTGTGCTCTGGAGTACCAGCGGCTTTTTCGCAAAGGCGCCCATCTTTGCGGATTGGCCAATTGAATCCAGAGGAGTCACGCTTGCGTTTTGGCGTGCCTTCTTTGCGGCGACGGTGTTAGTTTTCTTCGTTCGCAAAGTTCAATGGACGTGGCGACTGTTGCCGATGGTGGCGACCTTCGCGCTGATGAATTGGACTTACCTGAGTGCCATGGTGTACTGCGAAGCATCGCTTGCGATCTGGTTGCAGTACACCGCACCAGTTTGGGTGTTCCTGATGTCCTGGCTATTTTGGAAAGAGAAACCAAAACGCAAAAACTGGATTCTGCTTGGCTTCGCCGCCGTCGGAGTTGCTGTCATTCTTTACGCCGAACTTGCCGGTGTTTCATTCAAAGGTGTGCAGTTTGGTTTGGCCTCCGGGATATTTTTCGCAGGAGTCATCGTTTGCATACGCGGGCTGCGAGACATCGATGCGGCGTGGCTGGTATTTTTGAATCATGCGGTGACTGTGTTGCTGTTTTCACCCAGTATCTTTTCCGATGAAGTGACGTGGCCCGCAGGATCCCAATGGATTTATCTGGCGATGTTTGGCATCTTTCAAATGGGATTGCCGTATGTGCTGTTCGCCTACGGATTGAAGTCCATTTCCAGCCACGAAGCCAGCGGTTTGAGTCTGTTGGAGCCAGTTCTGGTTCCGTTGTGGGTGTTTGTCGCTTGGCGAACGGCGGTCGACTATCAGTTTCCCGCCACCACGACGTTGGTCGGAGCGACACTAATTTTAGTTGGCCTTTTGGTCACCATCGAATGGCAATCGAGATCAGGCACCGAAGCGGATAATTGAGTAGACTTGAGAGTGTGTGGTTGTGGCTTCCAGCCGCAGCAACCAAAACTAGGCTGCTGCGGCTGGAAGCCGCAACCACGTTCATCCACCCGCACCGGATAATTCAGAAACTATGAGCGATATTGATCCGGCGATCGAAGCGATTCGCCAAGCCGTCAAACTTGCGCCCGGGAATGTGGATTTGATTTCACATCTCTGCAATGTCCTGATGGAAAACGGCAAATACGAAGACGCTGAAAACGAATACCGTGAAGCACTCCGGCAGTTGCCAGCGAGCGAAACATTGCAGCTTGGGCTGGCACGTTGCTACTACTTGCAGTCCAAGAATTCGCATGCGATGTCGATTCTGGAAACGCTCGAATCGCAAAAGCGAATGTTCCCAAAGGCGATGGTGCTGCACGCGAAGCTTCTTTATCGCGATGGCGATGTTTCGTCCGCCGTGGCACGCTACAAGGACGCGATCGATCGCGACGAGGATTGTGCGGACTCCGACTTCGCCAGTTTGCTGGGTATCGGAGACTGGGGCAGCGAAAGCGAAGAAGTCGTCGACGGAAAGATGCGAGCCGGCTTCGTTGAGCAAGACACCGAATCATTCGATACCAGTGTTGAACGACCGAAGATCAGTTTCGCAGACGTCGGCGGGATGGAATCGGTCAAGGAAGACATTCGCCTAAAGATCATCTATCCGCTTGAGCACGCGGAGATGTACGCGGCTTACGGCAAGAAAGTCGGCGGCGGGATTTTGCTCTACGGGGCGCCCGGTTGTGGCAAAACACATTTGGCTCGCGCGACCGCTGGCGAAGTCAAAGCAACTTTTATCTCGGTTGGCATCAGTGACGTGCTAGACATGTGGATCGGTAACAGCGAGCGTAACCTCAGCGAAATCTTTGATCGGGCTCGGGCCAACACGCCCTGCGTTCTGTTTTTCGATGAAGTTGACGCGCTTGGTGCCAGTCGATCTGACATGCGGCAGAGTGCGGGACGGCATTTGATCAACCAGTTTCTTTCCGAGATGGATGGTGTGGAGAAATCAAACGATGGTGTTCTTGTTATCGGAGCAACGAACGCTCCTTGGCACATCGACACGGCGTTTCGTCGACCGGGAAGATTCGATCAAGTGATTTTTGTTCCGCCGCCGGATGAAGCTGCTCGAGCGGAGATTCTGGAAATGCATCTGGCCGGTAAGCCACAGGAAGATAAATTAGATCTTTCGAAAGTCTCGGCGAAGCTGGCTGACTTTTCCGGTGCTGACTTGAAAGCGATTGTTGATCGAACCGTGGAAGGGAAACTTCAGGATGCGATCAAGTCCGGTCGACCTTCGCCAATTTCGACGAAGGATCTGATCGCGACCGCTAAACGTGCGACAGCGACGACTCGCGAGTGGTTTGCAACGGCGCGGAATCATGCGGTCTACTCAAATCAGGGTGGAACGTACGATGACATTTTGAAGTACTTGAAAATCAAGAAGTAGTAAAACATCACTCTCCCTCCGGGCCCTCCGGGAGGGTCGGAGCCAAATAGGAAATTGCATGGTTTGGTTCGTCACCGCCAATCACAACCCGACGCGTGAGCGAGGTGCAGCTGGTACCTCGCTCACGCTTCGGGTTGTGATTGGCGCATCAACTTGCGTAACGTCCGGAATGAAGGGACTTTGCGCCAGTCCATGCAATTTCCTACTAAGCGACGGGGAGGGCGCCGATGAGTAAAACCAGCCAATGGAATACGCAAACAACTTCACCCTCCCCAGCCACTCGTTCTTCGCGTCTGACCCTCCCAAAGTGCCCTTTGGGAGGGTGATCTAATTTTGAATTCTGAACACCAACACTCCATGGATCCTCTCCACCAACGAGCCCAACTCCTAATCAACCAGAACCGGTTCGATCTCGCTGAGCAAGAACTCGGTTCGATTCTGGCTAAAAATCCGCAAGATGCGATTGCTCATCTGTTGATTTCGGTTTGTTACAAGCACACCAAGCGATATCGCGAAGCTACCGATTCGGCCGAGCAAGCGATTGCACTTCAGCCGGATAATCCGAGATGTCACCTCATGTTGGCGTCTGTTTATCTGATGCGAAACCGCTACGACGAAGCAGAGAACGCCGCGAAAGAAGCATTGCGACTCGATCCCTACGACGACGATACTTACGCGCTGTTGGCTCAGTTGAAGTACGCGCAAAAGGACTGGGAGGAATCGCTTTCCTATGCGAAGAAAGGTCTGGAGATCGATCCGGATCAGCCGACCTGTCAGAGCCTGAGATCGTTGGCGCTGGAGCGACTTGGTCGCACGGATGTCGCGGTGGCTACTTCGCAGGAAGCACTTTCTCGAAACCCGGATGATTCCTACTCGCATGCGACGCACGCTTGGGCGTTGCTCAACAATGGAAACCATAAGGAAGCTCAAGAAGGATTCCGCGAAGCGTTGCGGCTCGATCCGACGAACGAGTTTGCCAAACAGGGAATGATTCAGGCGCTCAACGCGAATCATTTTGTTTTTCGCATGATCTTCAAATGGTATTCCTTTATCGGGCGAATGTCGGGCAAGCTTCAGTGGGTCATTATTTTAGGTTTGTTTTTCGGTCAACGGATTTTGAGATCGCTGGCTGAGAGCTTTCCTGCGATCGCGCCGTACGTCATGCCGATCGTGTTCTGCTACATCGTGTTCGCGATCACGACCTGGATTGCAAATCCATTGTTCAATACGATCCTGCGATTCAACCGATACGGAAAGTATCTGTTAGATGATCGCCAAATCATGGCTTCCAACGTGATGGCGGCGGTAGCGTTGTTTGGGTTGTTGTTGGGGACGACGTTGGCGTTTGTGTTTCGTCAAGAGCGATTGATTTTCTTCATGATTGGATGCGGCTACGGCCTGTTCATGTTGATTCCAATATCGGTGACGTTCGTGTGCGAAGACGGCTACCCGTTGATCATCATGAGCATCGTCACGGTTTTGCTTGGACTACTCGGACTCGCAGCGATTGGGGCGATGTTCTTGCTGCCAGGGTTAGCATTGGTGATGTTGCTGGCGTTCGTGTACGGCAACATCGGGGCGCAGTTTTTGGGTAACTACTTGGCGTCCGTTGAAGTGAAGAGATGAATCGCTTGTGACATCCGTTAAACGGCAATACCGTTCAATAAAGGTGATGTCACCCTTCGTTTTGGCTTTTCAGTAGGGTCGTTGCAGTTGGGGAGGTGGCATAAGCCTCTGGCTTGTGGACATGCAGAACACAGGCCAGAGGCCTATGCCACCGAGACTTTGGCTTCATTGAACGGTATTG
>CALLUY010000113.1 GCA_938010615.1 uncultured Pirellulaceae bacterium
CCGTTCAATGAAGGTGATTCAGTAGGGTCGTTGCAGTTGAGGAGGTGGCATAAGCCTCTGGCTTGTGGACATGCAGAACACAGGCCAGAGGCCTATGCCACCGAGACATTGGCTTCATTGAACGGTATTGCCGTTAAACGACGATGAGTTGTTGCTTAATCTTTCGCGACGCCGCGCTCGGCGATTCAGCCGAACAAACGGCGGAGCTAACGGCGACTCGTCGACAGCCGACAGCAATGACATCGGCAACATTCGATGCATCAATGCCTCCAATGGCGAACGCGGGAAGAGAAACTTCGTCAACAACATCAGCAACAAGTTCGACGCCGACGTGCAAATCGAAAGACTTGGTTTGCGATTCAAATACCGGACCGACACCGAGGTAGTCCGCGCCGTCGATGACGGCTTGGCGAGCTTGTTCGATTGAGTGAGTCGAGACGCCGATGAATTGGCTCGGCCGAAGAAGCATGCGAGCTTCGTGGACCGAGAGATCGTCTTGGCCCAAATGAACGCCATCAGCATTCGCCGCGATGCAAAGATCGACGCGATCATTCATGACCCAACGCGTTTTTGATTCTTTGGTGACCGAACCAATGAGCTTTCCAGCTGCGACGAGTTCGCTATCGGTCAACGATTTGTCACGAAGCTGAATTAGATCGACGCCGGCTTCAACCAGTCCACTCACCAACGTTTTAAGTTTTGCAAACCCGCAGCGCTCACCGCATGCGTCGACCAACACATAAAGATGAGCTTCCTCGAAACGTGCTCGATTGAAGGCCGTGCTGAAAACAGCCTTCTCAATCGTGTAGGCTTGGTAGCGAACTTGTTCGACCGCTTTGGCAACGCTAGCAAAATGAGACTTCGAATACTCTTCGATCGTTCGCGCCGCCTGCTGGACTCGGGACATGTTCGACCGAATAAGACTCTCGAAGTCTGCGCGATCATATTCGGAGTCCGTTTGAACGTTTCGACCGACATCACGGACGCTGTCTCGCGATTGCAATCGCGAAACGGAATCGATCGCGGCACAGCCCTCCGTCAAATCGTGGCGAAGCCGTTTCAGTTGGCTGGATAAGAAAGCATCGCCCAAAGCCATTCGGGAAAAAGCTTCCACGACGCGCAAACCTTCGCTGGCTCGATTGATCGAGGCGTCCAGAATTCGGAGGGTCTTTCCATCGATTGGCCGGTCGGACATGTTACTGGACTGTCGAGCGTTGTTTTTTTCGTTTTTTTCAGCGTCGCTCATCGTGTCACTTTGGCATGCCATTGGGGATTAATTGAGTTGCTCCGGTCCCAACGATACCGGGAAAGGCTGATTTTAGCAGACCTCCGGGCGGAATCACGGTGGATCGAGGTTTGAGATTGACGTATTTTCCGAACAGCCGGATACTCGGGGATATTCAGCCCTTTCTTTGTAACCGAATCGGAATCGGTGGCTTCCAAAATGGAATTGGAATTCCCGGGCGTGGGCTGAATCAGGTGTTATTTTTTTGAAACGGATTTCGGAGCACACCATGAATTGGGGGCCTGCGCTTTTGTGCTGTTGGCCGGGACTACCGGGACTTTGGTACCGTGGTCGATGGTCTTCACTTGCGCTGGCAATGGCGTTTGCGATTCTGTTGAATTTGACAATCGTTGCCAGTTTTATTTGGACGGGAATGTTCCGTGACGACGCCTTTCCGGCTGTTGCGTGGCCCGTCCTGCTGCTCATTTGGTTCACCTCGGCGGTGATCGCCAAAAGAAATTTGCCTGACGTGATGTCACTGACAAAGGACGATCGTTTTCCGTTAACTGACGAAGAGACTGAAGATGCTGTCGACACCTTGTTTATTGAGGCCAGACGGGAATACTTAAAGGGCCATTGGAGCGAGGCACAGAGTTTGCTCCAAAGGCAACTGAAGCATCATGCACGAGACATTGAATCGCGTTTGATGTTAGCGACATTGTTTCGTCATACACGTAAGTTTGACGATGCAGCAACTCAGCTGGACCAGATCGAAAAGTACGATCCGGCAATCAGCTGGAAAAACGAAATCGCAAGAGAACGCGAATTGTTGCGGTTGGTTCATGAGTTTGAACTAACCCAACATGACCCCGCAGCCGGACTTGCAGACAATAACGATGGCTTCATTCGTGAAGCCGCGTAAGACAACCCTGCCACAAGACGACGAACCAAAACACCATTCGCAGGTCATACTTTTTGACCTGACATTTAAAGAGGACATTCCATGTACGAACGCTTCACAGATCGAGCTCGCAAGGTCATGCAATTGGCCAACCAGGAAGCTCAGCGATTCAACCATGAATACATCGGCACCGAGCACATGTTGCTTGGTCTGGTTAAAGAAGGCACTGGCGTTGCTGCCAACGTTCTGAAAAATTTGGACGTTGAGCTTCGCAAGATTCGCCTCGAAGTTGAAAAGCTTGTGCAGAGTGGTCCTGAAATGATCACCATGGGCAAGCTTCCCCAGACTCCTCGTGCCAAAAAGGTGCTGGAGTACTCAATGGAAGAAGCTCGCAACTTGCAGCACAATTTCGTCGGCACTGAGCACATTCTTCTTGGATTGCTTCGAGAGCAGGAGGGCGTTGCGGCGCAAGTGTTGATTAACCTTGGCTTGAAACTTGAAGACGTTCGCGAGGAAGTACTCAACTTGCTCGGCAGCGGACTCGAAGCCGGCGAAGGCTCAGAACGTGGCGGACGCGAAGGCGAAGGCGGTGAAGCGGAAGGCGGTTCAAGCCGCGGCAGCAAATCGAAGACACCAGCTCTGGACAGCTTTGGTCGCGACCTGACTGAATTGGCCAAGCAAGGCAAACTCGATCCGGTTATCGGACGAGCCAAAGAAATCGAACGAGCGATCCAAGTACTCTGCCGTCGTACGAAAAACAATCCAGTCCTGTTGGGCGAAGCAGGCGTTGGTAAAACTGCCATCGTCGAAGGTTTTGCTCAACGTGTTATCTCGGGAGACATTCCTGAGATCCTTGCTGAAAAACGAATCGTTGTTCTCGACCTTGCCATGATGGTTGCCGGTACAAAATACCGCGGTCAGTTCGAAGAGCGTATCAAGGCGGTCATGAACGAAGTTCGCCGTGCTCAAAACACGATCCTGTTCATCGATGAGCTTCATACGCTTGTTGGTGCCGGTGGTGCTGAAGGTGCGATCGACGCAGCGAACGTTCTCAAGCCAGCTCTTGCTCGTGGCGAAATCCAATGTATCGGAGCCACAACGCTCGATGAGTATCGCAAATACATCGAGAAAGATTCTGCGCTTGCTCGTCGGTTCCAAGAAATCTTGGTCGATCCAACGTCGAACGAAGACACAATCGAAATCCTCAAAGGATTGCGTTCACGTTACGAAGAGCACCATCGCGTACAAATCACTGACGACGCGGTTGAAGCAGCTGTCGAGTACAGCAGTCGGTACATCACAGGCCGCTGCCTTCCGGACAAGGCGATCGACGTGATCGACGAAGCGGGTGCTCGCATTCGACTTCGCACGATGAAGCGTCCGCCAGATCTCAAAGAGATCGACGAAGACATCGAGCGTCTGAACAAAGAAAAAGAAGACGCGGTTGCGAATCAGGACTTTGAGAAAGCGGCGTCACTTCGCGATCAAGCCGACAAGTTCCGCAAGAAGAAGGAACAGATCAAGAAAGACTGGCGTGAGAAATCGCAACAGAACGAAGGCGTCGTTGACGAAGAAGTCGTCGCGGAAGTTATCTCCAAGATGACTGGTGTTCCGTTGACTCGTCTGTCGACTGAAGATTCACTTCGGTTGATGAAGATGGAAGAAGAACTCCATCGCACTGTCGTCAGCCAAGAAAATGCCGTGAAGTCAATCGCGAAAGCGGTTCGCCGTAGCCGCAGTGGCTTGAAGGACCCAAAACGTCCGATCGGTTGCTTTATGTTTGCTGGTCCAACGGGTGTCGGTAAAACGTTGCTTGCCAAAGCTCTGGCTGACTTCATGTTTGGCGATGCTGAAGCTCTCGTCACGATCGACATGTCGGAGTACATGGAGAAGCACAACCTGAGCCGTTTGATCGGTGCCCCTCCGGGATACGTGGGCTACGAAGAAGGCGGTCAATTGACCGAAAAGATTCGCCGTCGTCCGTACTCGGTTGTTCTGCTCGACGAGATCGAGAAAGCTCATCCGGACATTTTCAACATGTTGCTACAGGTGATGGAAGAAGGCCGTTTGACGGACAGCTTCGGTCGTAACGTCGACTTCCGCAACGTGATCCTGATCATGACAACGAACGTTGGTGCTCACGCAATCAAAAACGAATCTGCGTTCGGTTTGCCGGGTGCGGGCGATGACCAGAGCTACGAAGGGATGAAAGAGCGTGTTTACGATGAAGTAAACAAAGCGTTCCGTCCTGAGTTTCTTAACCGTCTTTCAGAGCTTCCGATCATCTTCCGTCACCTCGAAAAGAAAGACCTCAAGGTCGTCATCGATTTCGAATTGGCGAAGATCCGCGAGCGTCTCAAGGAACGTGGTTTCGATTTGGAATTGACCGAAAAAGCGAAAGAATTCCTGATCGAAAAAGGAACCGACCTCGAGTACGGTGCTCGTCCGCTGCGTCGTGCATTGGAGAGCTACATCGAAGATCCACTCTCTGAAGAGCTTCTGCAGGGTTCGTTCACCGGCAAGAACAAGTTGATTGTTGACGGTGTTATCGGTGATAACGACAAGGTCAAGCAGCTGAAGTTTGACAGTGAGTTCATCCCTCCGGTCGAAGAAGAGCCAAAAGAAGAAGAGACAGTTGGTGTTGGAGCCGGTGAAGGTTCCGATTCTGACGATGATTCAACCGACGAATAGTCGAATCTCTCTGAGACAATTCAAGCCGCAGCGACCTTGATCGCTGCGGCTTTTTTCGTGGTGAAATCCTGAAGCACACGTCGAAAACAGGTGTAACGCTCGACACCAACCCAACAGGAAGTGGTGTTATTGGTTTCACTTTTCGACGCGCTGCTATGGCCTCCATCGAAACAACTCAACCATTGACGACGCAACTGCCGCGCGCATCGGATGAGCAAATCAACATCTTTAAGCTGTTCGCGATCTGTCTTCTGGTTCCATGTGCGTTGATCAGTTGCGTCATGACTTTGTCGCCAAATTTTTCTGACGGCAATACAAACGCACTCCAAGTCGAAGTTCGTGAACATCCAATTGGTGGCGACCTGCTCCAAGAATACGTCGGTGGCCACCTCTGGTACTCCGATCGCTCAAAACTCTATGACTCGAGTCACTCGAAAACAGTTCAGCACGATGAATCAATCGTCGGGTTTTCATGGGATCCGACTGGCCACTTAGCGATGGCCTACCCACCGTTTCACTATCAGTTCGCCTCGCTAAGTTCCGGACTTGAGTATCGCAACTTTGTTGTCGCGTGGATGTTTGCAGGAGCGCTGGGACTGTCATTGGCATCCTTCGCCTTTCTGTTTGGCTTCCGAGACATTCGCGCTAACTCAGGCGGTTGGCTATTCGTTGCGATGCTATTCACGCCACTACTTGTCAGTATCAATTCCGGTCAGAAATCAGCAATCCTATTAGCCATTCTGACACTCACGTTTATCCTCCTGCATCGAGAGCGGCCGCTGATGGCCGGACTGGTGTTTGGCTTGATCGCCTTCAAACCGTACTTGGCAATTCCGATAGGAATCGTGATGCTGTGCAAAAAGCAATATCGATTCGTGGCAGGTTCTTTGGTTACGCTTTTCACACTGATGGGCGTCTCGTGGTTCGCTGCTCCGGAATCCTGGAGCGAATACATTGCCGTTTGCTTCGGGATGTCTGATTACATTTCGACCAGCGGCTACCAACTGAACCAATCGCACAGTCTTTGGGGAGCAATGCAATTGCTGCTTGGTGATCGCGCTCCGGCCTTGGTTAAGCCACTCGCTGTCGTCGCGGCAATCGGAGCGTTAACGTTGCTGGGCCGAATCATGTCCGGTCCAATCAAACTGTCCTCTTCGAGGTTTGCGTTTCAGTTCGCCGCGTGCGTGATCGCGACTGTCTTGATCAGCCCGCACTTTTACACCTACGATCTGACCATTTTACTACTTCCGCTTGCGATCTGTGGTCTCAACGCAGACATCACTCATCGCATCAATCGTCGAGTCATGTATTGGATTTGCATTTCGGTTCTGTTCGGAGCAAGCTTTTACGGCCCGATCGCGATGAACTTTGGCTTTCAGATTTCGACAATGATCTTCTTTGCTTGGCTGATCGTGATCGCTGGCGGTTGGAATGCGATTGATGTAATGCGGGAAGGGACGCTGGAGAAGGCCAGGCTCAATTGAAGAGGCCGAACGCTAAGTAGCTCGCCTCTCCGAGACGATTTCACGTCTCGGAGAGACGTGCTACTTTGACACTAATTTGAATCCAGAATCGCAAGGTTCGGCGCAACCTGTTCAATCTGCCGCGTCATGTACTTCTTGACCTGTGCGGTCGTCTTAAACTTCATCACCGTTGCCACAATGCCCTCGGCTTCTTCGATCGAGATCTGACTTGCAAGCTGCTTGATCGACGGAACAAAAGCTGGGCTCATGCTGAAACGTCGCAAGCCCATGCCGAGCAATAACAGAAACGCTTTCGGCTTTCCGGCCATCTCGCCACAAACGGTCACTGGAGTACGATTCTCATTGCAGACCGAAATGACGTGCTTCAACACTCGAAGGACCGGAGGAGCAAGCGGCTGACAGAGATGGCTGACCTTTGGATTGTCGCGGTCAGCCGCCATCAAATATTGAACCAAGTCGTTGGAGCCAATCGAAACGAAATCGACCAAGTCCAACATCGTGTCAATTGAAATTGCGGCAGCTGGAACTTCCAACATCATTCCCACCAACAGCTCTTTGACTTTGATGTCTCGAGCCGTCAACGTTTTGTAAGCTTTGCGAATCATGCTGCGGAGCTTCCGCAGTTCTTCTACGGTGGTGACCATCGGAAACATGATCCGAGCCGTGCCTTGCGGAAACTCGCTGGCCGCGCGAATGATCGCGCGGATCTGAGTATTGAAGAATTCTGGATGCTCGAACGACAAACGAATGCTACGCCAGCCCATGAAGGGATTGGCTTCTTTGTGATCGTGTCCGAGGTAAGCAACGGTTTTGTCGCCGCCAATGTCCAGCGTTCGAATCGTCACGTTGTGGTTTGGGCTCGCGCCGATAATGTCGCGATAAACTTCGTACTGTTCGTCTTCGTCCGGCAAGTCACTATGAGTCAGATACAGGTACTCGGTTCGATACAGCCCGATGCCAGACGCGCCCATCGCGACAGCGGCCTTCGCATCAGCCACACCATTGATGTTGCCTTCGAGCCGAAGTTCCAGCCCACACGATGTTTCAGCTTTCTCGTCACGATTCGCGGCCAGCTGATCACGTAAGTCAAAGAACTCACGTTCGAGCTTTCTAAACGCAGCCAACGATTCGGCATTTGGATTGATCTCCACGCAGCCCGCTCGACCATCAACGACGATCGTGTCGCCGGTCTTGACCTTGCGGAGCATATTCTTGACGCCGGATACCGCCGGGATGCCGCGGGATCGGGCGATGATGGCCGCGTGGCTAGTTTGGCTTCCGGCCTGAGTCACGATTCCGTGGACGTCAAAGTCTCCCAGTGCCACCGCCTGAGACGGAAGCAGCTCATCCGCGACGACGATAAGCGGTCCTTCGACCATCTTGTCGGCTGATTTGGAATGCGAGAGATGCCCGCTGACGCGGATGATCACGTCCCGCAAATCGTTCAGCTTCTCGCGGAGATAGTCATCCTTCGTTTTGCTGAAAATTGCGGTGTACTCACCCAACAATCGGTGCAGGGCAGCAGGAGCATTCATCTTCTCTTCAACGATCCAGCTGCGGATTTTGTTGGTGAACGCCGGATCTCGCAGAACTTGCTGGTGAACCGCGAAAATGGCGGCTTCGTCGTGGCCAACCTGAGCATCGACTTTCTTTTCGAGGGCGCGTAGGTCAGCAGTCGCCTTGTCCCGAGCTGTCTCATAGTTCGCCAGCTCGGCGGTGATTTCGGTGTCTTCGAGCCGTTTCGTGTCGGGATTCACGAAGATTTCGTGAATGACGTAAGCCGTCCCGATCGCAACGCCAGGTGAAACTGCGATTCCTCTGCGCATGGACAGATCGTAGCATTTTGCCGATCAGTCAGGAAGTCACCCTAGCCAGTATGACTCGGGCACTTCGTGAATAATCGAGCCGCAAAGCAAAGATTGCGGGTTGCATGACTTACGTTTTTCCTGATCGAACAACGTTACGAAAAAGGCCACCAGAATCCGGCTTTTAACGGCATATTGCGTGTTGTTTGCCTAGTTTCGCTTTGCTATAGTTACGCAATTCTGCAATGGCCGAATTGCCGACATTGCCCAACTTCATCAGCGATACAGACCTGAAAAGGCTCCCGGACACAACATGCGGTTCTCCCAACTCGACCGAATCCTCGAACTCGACAAGGGAGTGTCGATCAAAGCTGTGAAATGCCTTTCGCTATCGGAGGAATATCTCAACGATCACTTTCCGCGCTTCCCGGTTATGCCAGGAGTGCTGATGTTGGAGTCGATGTTTCAGGCCAGCATGTGGTTGGTTCGAGAAACAAATGACTTCGAACATTCGACGGTTGTCCTCCGTGAAGCAAAGGCCATGAAGTTTCAGAAATTCGTTCAGCCGGGCGGTTCACTGGTTGTCGATGCCGAAATCAAGAAAATGGATGACTCAATTACAAAACTTAAAGTAACGGGCACGATCGACGGCGAAGCATCGGTCTCAGGACGGCTGATCATCGAGTCTTACAATTTGGCAGAGCGTGAAGGTCGCGACGCCGCTGTCGACAAATACATGATTCATCAGTTCAGAAAATTCTATCGTCGGCTGTGGGCTCCGGTTCCCGTACAAGCGACAACTGTTTGACCTCCGCGATTCGCGAGCAAACTGACACCACACATTTTTCAAATCACCAATTTAGACTGTCACAGGAGTTAACATGTCGGTCAACGAAGCAACGTATGCAAAAGTCTCAGAAGTCCTCATCGATGCATTGGGTGTCGAGGATGACGAAGTGACGCCAGAAGCCACCATGATTGGCGATCTCGGCGCTGAGTCGATCGACTTTTTGGACATCGTGTTCAAGCTTGAGCAAGCGTTCGGAATCTCAATCGATCGTGAAGAGCTTTTCCCCGATGACATTCTCACTAGCAGCGAATTCCTCAAGGATGGCAAAGTCACTCCGGAAGGCGTCGCAAAATTGAAGGAACGCATGCCTTTCGCCAATCTGGATAAGTTCGAAGAGAACCCGGTTGTACAGGATTTCGCCAACTTGCTGACGGTTCAGGACTTGTGCCGGTTCGTCGAGCACAAAAAAGCCTAGAGCTGGAAGTGACTGAAAACCTTGATTGAGAAATATCATTCTCAGACGCTCATCACTCAATGCCGTCAATTATGCTAAACATCAACTTCAGTTTTCAGCACTAAGGAACCGCAATGCGTTGGTTTTGGATCGATCGCTTCACCGAATTTGTCTCTGGCGAATCGGCTGTCGCGGTCAAAAGTATCAGTCTTAGCGAAGAAGTCGTTGATGAGTATTCGCCGTGCCGGACATTTCTTCCGGCGTCGGTGATCATCGAGGGCATTGCGCAGGCTGGTGGACTGTTGCTGGGGCAGATGAGCGATTTCAATGATCGTATCGTCCTAGCGAAAATTACCAAAAGCGAATTTTACTTCGAGGCCGAACCTGGCACGAAGTTGACCTATCGCGTCAAGATCACCAACAACGACGAGATGGGTGCGATGGTCGAAGGGACTTCGCATGCTGGCGATCGGCCGCAAGCGAAAATCGACTTATGGTTTGCCCGTCTGGATGACGAACGATTCAAAGGAGTCGAACTTTTCGAACCTTCGGAGTTCTGTCGCATGCTTCGATTGCTTCGATTGTTCGAAGTCGGCGTTTATCCCGATGGCTCTAAAGTTCAAGTTCCTCAACACATGGTTGAAGCCGAAAAAGCATTCCTCAAAATCGGCGTATAGAGAAACACTAACCGGAATCTGTCATGATTGCTCCCACTCAACGTCGCCGTGTTGTCGTCACCGGAGTCGGCGTCATCAATCCGCTCGGCAACGACATCGAAACCGTTTGGGCTGCGCTCAAAGAAGGAAAATCAGGCGTCGGTTTCACAACCATTTTTGACGCCAGCAAATTCCCCACAAAGATCTCTGCCGAAATCAAAAACTGGGACATCTCGCAGGCCGGCGAAGATCCGGAAAAGTGGAAGTTCCGCGGGCGTCATACTTGCTTCGCAGCAGGTGCGGCACGACAAGCATTCGAAGCTTCCGGCGTCGGCGATTCGATTAAGGACCGTCGTCGATTTGGCGTCTACATGGGAAGCGGCGAAGGCAATCAGGATTTCTATTCGTTTGCCACCATGATGGCTAAGTCGCTCGACGCGGAAGGGAATCTCGACCTTGTGAAGTTCACCCGAGCCGGTTTGGACATTCTCAACCCGGTCGTTGAACTCGAACAAGAACCAAACATGCCGCCCGGACACGTGGCAGCCATGTTTGATGCTCAAGGGCCAAACGCGAACTGCCTCACGGCCTGTGCGGCCAGCAGCCAAGCGATCGGTGAAGCCACAGAAATCATTCGACGCGGCGAAGCCGATGTGATGCTCTCGGGTGGAACCCACAGCATGATTCACCCGTTTGGAGTCACCGGCTTCAATCTGTTGACGGCTCTTTCTACCAACAACGATGACCCCACCGGCGCCTCGCGTCCATTCGATCGAACTCGCGACGGCTTCGTGCTTGGTGAAGGTGCCGCGATGGTCGTCCTAGAAGAGCTCGAACACGCCAAAGCTCGCGGCGCAAACATCATTGGCGAAATTCGTGGCTATGGTTCAACCGCCGACGCCTACCGAGTCACCGACATTCATCCGGAAGGTCGCGGCGCGATCGGCTGCATGCGAATGGCGCTTGAAGACGCTGGCATGTCGCCTGACCAAATCGACTACGTGAACGCTCACGGAACCAGCACGACCGTCAACGATAAAGTCGAATCGAAAGCCTGCCGCGAAGTGTTCGGCGAAAGGGCAGGGGAGGTGCCGATTTCCAGCACCAAGAGCATGATGGGGCACTTGATCGCTGCCGCTGGGGCAACGGAACTGATCGTTTGCTTGATGGCGATTCGGGACAACATCCTGCCGCCGACGATCAACTATCACAACCCTGATCCACTGTGTGACTTGGACTACATCCCCAATACTGCTCGCGAAGCAGAATGCAACATTGCATTGACCAACAGCTTTGGTTTCGGCGGTCAGAACATTTCGGTCGTCGTATCAGGATTCGAAGACTAAGATAGGTGTCACGGCTTGTCGCGTTTTGCCTTTGACCTGCCAGCCAACTGACTTTATCCACTTTGTTCGATGTCGCGCATACACGATTTTTTCTCTGGAATCTGGGGCGATCGCTCCGTCGACGGCCAACGTGATTCCAATTCCGCAGATGCACCTCAGGCGCGGCGGAAAACTGGACAAAACGAAAACACCGATCGTCAGAAATCAGGAACAACGTCTGTCGAAGACCTCGTCGCGGACAACCAGAGTTTTCAACTTCCTCGTGAACAGTTGGCAACTCATGCCGTCGGCCCTTACACACTGGAAGACGAAATTGGTCGCGGAGGCATGGGCACAGTATGGTCCGCCAAACAGCAGGAACCTGTCAAACGAAGGGTCGCGATCAAATTGATCAACGCGGGTCCCGATTCACAACAGTTCGTTCAACGATTCGAATCGGAACGCAACAATCTGGCGCTGATGAACCACCCTGCCATCGCAACGATGTTCGATGCCGGAAAAACAGAAGAGGGCCAACTGTTTTTCGCGATGGAGCTTGTCAATGGACCGAACCTTGTCGACTACTGCAACAAGAACCGACTTTCCACCAACGATCGACTGAGGCTGTTCCTAGATGCTTGCTCCGCCGTACAGCACGCTCATCAAAAAGGAATCATCCACCGCGACCTGAAACCCTCCAATATTCTTGTCGGAACAATCGACAGAAAACCGCAGCTCAAGGTGATCGATTTTGGATTGTCCAAACTGGAAAATTCAAGCACCGGTCGTTCGAGAAAAACTCGTATCCAGCGAAGCAACGCTGGCCACCTAGATCTAACACGAGACGGCCAAGTCATTGGCTCGGTCCGTTACATGAGTCCGGAACAGGCCGCCGGAGAGACGAACAAAGTTGACACTCGAGCAGACGTCTATTCCCTAGGCATTGTGCTTTACGAGCTGCTGACCGGATCCGTTCCGATCGACAAAAACTCTTTGAACGACGTTCCCGTTTCTAGCATCCTCGATGCGATTCAAAACGAGCCTGACCTGCTACCAAGCGAAATGGTTTCTCGAGCCACGCCATCGGATCTCAAAAAGAGGCTCTCGCAGCAGCGATCGTCCCTTAAGACCCTCCAACGCAATTTAAAAAAAGAGCTGGATTGGATCGTCATGAAAGCGATTCAGAAACATCCCGATGATCGCTACAAGACCGTTTCTGAATTTGCAACCGACATCAAAAGGTTTCTAAACAACGAACCAGTGTCCGCACGACCCGGCTCGAATTTCTACAAACTGCGAAAATCAGTTTCCAGAAATCGTGTGCTCTGGGGATCCGCTGCCTGCATCGTCGCAGCGTTGATGGTCGGTACCGTATTGGCGACCATCGGCCTTGTTCGAGCAATCAACGCTGAGAAAATTGCCGAATTGCGACTTGAGCAAAGTCGAAAATCTAACGAGGTGCTCGCCGACATTTTCGCTGACATGGATGTGTACGCGATCGAGATGGAAACGGAGCCCTTCAAAGTGATGGCTGCTCGAAATTTGGTTGCAGCGTCAAAACGGCTCGATGGTGAAACCGTTGACGATCCACTTGAGAACGTCAAACTTCAGATCAAACTTGCCCACGCTCTGAACAGTTTTGAATTCTACAAAGACTCAATTCCCATTGGCCTTGGAGCACTAAATGTTGCTTCCGAACAGGAAGATTTTTCGGACCTGCGATTCGAAGCCGGCAAGGTCTACGTTCGGGCACTCATTGGAGCCGCAAAGACCGACCAGGCCGAAGTTGCATTGATACCGCTGCTGGAACTGAGCAAGCAATCACAAGGGCCCGAAAGTGAGAATCATCTGGACTTGCTATTGTTGAGCGGAATGGTCTCGCATGCCAATTATGATTTCGCTTCTGCCTATGAAAAGTTCGCGACCGTCGCTGCCAAGCGGGAAGCCAATCCCAATTCGAGCGAACTGGAAATTTACGACGCGAAATATTGGATGGCCAGATGCTACTCCAGAAAGACGGCGAACGACGATTCGCTGCCATCGATGAAAGACGTTGTCGAATATTACAAGGAGGCTTTGCCGACGGGACATCCAAGATCGATTCGGGCAACGCTGAACTATGGCTGGGCGATTTCGGATTCAGGCAATTTCTCAAAAGGATTGTTGCACGCAGAAGAAGGCTTGGAGCTGGCACTGAAAACTTACGGTAACGAACACCCATCGACTTACGACGCGATGTTGACAGTTGGTTTGCTCGTGCATCGAAGGGGCGACTTCGAACGCGGCGGACCGCTACTCGAAAAGGCATGGGAAGGTTTATCTGAAAGTGTCGGAGCGAAACATCCAAGAGCAATCACGGCGCCCATCATGTTGGCTCAAATGTGCGATCGGATTGGAGACTACGGACGAGCAATCGAGCTGCTTGAGCAAGCCATGGCATTGAGTAAAGGAAATCGTGGCATCGAAGTCCAATTAGCTGACGTGTATGCGAAAGTCGGGGAGTACGGGAAAGCCAGAGCCGTCATCCAGAGTTTGCTGGATAAATACGACATCGACGAAGCAGGAAGACCACCGTCTCATTTGAGTCCATTCTCTCTGATGCATTACATCGCAGATTTCTACGGGCAGGAGAAACGATACCCCGAAGCCATCGCATTGCTCCGACAGTCGCGATACGGATTCGAACGAACGGAGGAAACATACAACTTCCCTGCCATGCGTTCCAATCTAACGTTGGCTCGTTACCTCGCCAAGAACGGTCAACATGAAGAGGCGACGCAGGTCGTTCAGACTTATCTGGCAGAAATGCCTGAAGAATTCGGACCGAAAAACAGACTGCGATTGTGCTGCGAAGCAGAAACTGGAGTGCTGTTGCTACTCTCGGGCAAGCCACAGGAAGCCGCCATGCAATTGGAGTCCGTCGTCATGTCCGGGGTGATGCTACGTCACAACGAATTCCTGATCAGACAATGGCGATTGGCGATGAAGGAATCCGGGCTGCACGAACAGATGATGTCTACCATTGATCGAGAACTTAGCGGCTACCCTCGGAGATTTCGCCCGAACTCAATTCAACATGCAATGCAACTAAGAACGCTCGGCTATGACTTGATTGAGCTTGAACAAAGCGAAAGAGCAATTGAGTTGCTAACCGAAAGCGTTGAAATGCTTGAGGAAGAAAAACATGGCACCTGGAATCATGTGATCACTCAATTTGATATTGCCCGATTGAAAATGGACCAGCAAACTACCGACGCCGCGGATGAAAACAGAATTCTCGAACTGGAGAATGCATGGGCCAGCCTCGAGAAAATGAAGGAAGCTGCGTTTCCGATTCAGAGATCTTCATTGAAGGACTCCATCAAGGCTCTGGTTCATGTTTGCGAAAGCAAAGGCAACGAAACTTATGCCAAAACTTGGCGTGACAGGCTGGAGAGTTTCCAATAGCTGGTGATTCCTTTGTGAACTGCCCAGATAATCGTTAGCGACGATGAGTTTATCAAACATTGCGATTCCAATTTCGCCCAAGCGTCGCCAGCAGCCCCGATAATTGTTGTCCCGCAAATCGAATCCATTTACGCTGCCTCTATGTCAAAGGCAAAACCGTTCAATGAAGGTGATGTCACCCTTCTTTTTGGCTTTTCAGTAGGGTCGTTGCAGTTGGGGAGGTGGCATAAGCCTCTGGCTTGTGGACATGCAGAACACAGGCCAGAGGCCTATGCCACCGAGACTTTGGCTTCATT
>CALLUY010000114.1 GCA_938010615.1 uncultured Pirellulaceae bacterium
GCAAGCGAGCGGATATTTCCCAAGATTTCCTGCTCCCTCGCTTGCGCGTCGGGCTTGTATTGGAACGCTTCGCTTTTTCAATTTTCACGTGTTTTATCAATTAGAATGCGAAATCTTGTCTCAAATGTGCAACTTCAAAGCGCGTGAGCGAGGTGCAGCTGGTACCTCGCTCATGCATTTTGAAGTTGCACACATTTTTATTCCGAAGGAATTTCAGCCAGTAGCCGGAGGTCGAGCGTAGCGACCACCTCCGGAACCCTAGGGATGCACGATTCGATCCTGAAGGGATCATGTTTGCTTTCGTCCTAATCCGGTGATGGTGCTGATCTGGTCAACGAAATCAACCTTGGGTCAGAGTTCTCAATTTTGATCGTTGCCACAGCCGCAGACGCCGACGTAACTTTCACTGGTTTCGATGACACATTCGAAGCTGGAGGCCAACCATTCCTGACGCTCAACACATCAGCTGCTCCAGAGCCAACGTCGTTGGCTGTTCTGGCTTTGGCTGGAATCGCAGGATTCATTCGCCGTCGACGCTAGTCGCAAACACGAGTTTGAAAATATTGATTGAACGACGCCAGCGAAAGTTGGCGTCGTTTTTTCGTGTCCAAGCAGGGACGCAGTGATTCGAACACTGTCCATCGGGGTTGGAATCCGAGTCCGCTCCCAGGCGAACATCCCTATTTATAAAAAGCGGAAGCCGTGAGACTCGAACTCACAAGCCACATTCCTGCAGCCACCTGTTTTCAAGACAGGCTCCTCATCCAGCCGGATGACTTCCAAATTGGTTTTCGGTTGACGGTTTTCAGTAGCCGGTTTTCGGTGTGCGGTATAAAAGCTGCGGGGCTCGGAATGGGGAATTGGTGGATATCATTCCGCATTCCACATTCCCGATTCCGCATTTGAAAAGCTGCCACGGGAGGACTCGAACCTCCAACCAACTCCTTAACAGGGAGCCGCTCTACCAATTGAGCTACATGGCAAAAATCAATAACGCGAAAATCACTTCACAAAAAAAGGCCCGGCGCTCGCAACGCCGGACCTTGATGAATCAACAGATTCTCTTAATCGTGACATGCAAGCAGGCGATCCAGTCGCTGAGCGTTTGACCATTGACTCCAAGAGCCAACAGACGCATTGCGACTGGACGAATTAACCTGATTGCCTGAATTAAACAGAAACACGATCGAACCTGAGATTGCCAAAGATGAAGTAAGTTGATTGCTCGTTAGACGCGTCCGTGGGACATTGGTTCACGAACAAAAGCGACTTTTTTCGAATCCCGCTCAACACTTTCAGTTATTTCGAAAGATTTTTGAGTGTTCCGATTGCTGACCGGTTACTCCCTCGTAGGCAACACATTCACCGCTCAGGAAACAATCATGGAACTCGAAGAAGCAATCGAACGCTTTCGCGGTCCTTTGACAGGACTGATCCTGTCGTGGGGAGCACCGCCTGTCGATGCGATCGAGATGGCACAAGACAGCCTCGCCGATGGCTATCTTCAGCGCGACCGCTGCACTGGCGATACTCAAGATCCGGTGGTTTTTGGTCGTTGGCTACGCGGAGTTGCCAAAAACAAATATTCGAATTGGGCACGCACTCGATCGCGACGTGAGCGACGCGTCGTCCTAATGGCGCCCGAAGAACTAGCCGACAAACAAAAGCAAAACCCTCAGTCTGAATCAGTGGATCCTGCGATTCAGAATCTCAGAGATGAGATCGAACGCTTACCCAAAAAGCAACGTGAAGTTGTCTTGATGCATTACCTGGACGAATCGTCCGTGGCGGATGTAGCAGCGATTCTTTCCGTGACGCCCAAAGCCGTCGAAGGACGTTTGTACCAAGCACGACTTCGACTTCGTAAACGATTGACCGCGTCCGCTTCCAGTTCTCAATTTGTGAAGGCGATCTTACTATGAACACAAATGATTCCAATCCATTGGTCGACGAAGACCAAATTCGAGCCGCTGTCCGTTTCTTTGACTTTGACCGCGAGACTTTCAATCGCGGCGTCTGCGAACGAGTTAAACGGGGCTCTCAAGGACAATCCTCCATCACGCGAAGTAAACAACTTGATTCTAAAACGCAGCATGACCGGGGTGGTTTTCTGCGAGTCGCGGCCTCGGTAATACCTTTTCCAATGCTCAACGGCGCGGCAGCCGCTGCACAGGGAGCGACAACGCCGAAAACACTGGCTGCTGTTGGAGGTGTAAAAAAGGCGTTGGTCTTGATCGCGTTACCCGCGCTGTCGCTGTTGATGATTGCAGTGACCGCGGTTAGCTTCTATCGAATTAAAAAGTCGCAGAACAGCGAAAACGCAGTCGATGCGGATGTGATGCAAAGCCAAGAGGCCGTTACCCAATGGTGGCGCCAGCATGGCTTGATCGCTGGAGCAGTTTTTGCACTAGCGCTGGCAGCTGGTTTTTTTGGATGGACTTCAGCCTTGTTGGTTGTGTTCATTGCCTCCGCATTGGCGGCAACGTCGTTAGTCGTCAAGCTCGGCAAAGAAGGTTTGATCAATCGCTCGGCTGTGGCAGCCTACTGCATCCCTGTCTTGGCTTTTCTCGGTCAACTGTCCCAGATATTTGGGATGACCAATCGAACGGCGTTACTCGATCCCATGCTTGTTACTGTGACGTGCTTCGCTGGCGCCGGAATCCTCGCACTTTTCACACGGCCGTTCGCAGGGCAGAAAGGAAGCCCTTGGACCAAACAACTAAGACGCTTTGCGGCAGTCATCATCTGTGGCTGCTTTATCATCTTCGGCGCAAAATCGATCATGCCCGTCAGCACCAATTCGATGGTGCAGTACGTTGAAGACTTTGATCCAAATTTGCTGGGCTACTGGAAAACATGGGAGGTCACCGCGGATTGGCTAATTGAACAGGAAGTCGAATTTGATCGAACCGAAGTTCGGAAGCGATTTCAAGCTGCCATTGAACGCGAAAAGTACAAACGATATCTCTTTAACACTGGCGTTTCCACCGGACTGATGTCGACAAGAGACCTCATCGAAAACGAGGACTTCGTCGCAAGCAGCGCTCGCCTATTGGACCCAAGCACCGCTGATCAAGCGATTGGAAGCGTCACTCAATATTCATTCGTGATCGACGTTCTGGCCGATGCCGGAGACCTTTCCATGTCTCAGAGAGAACATTTGGCCAAACGGTTGATGGTCACTTGGAACGAGAATGAAAAACTCTATCCAAACGGAGACGTTCTGGAAGATGCCGAGGTGATTACTCGGTTGCTTGTGAAGTTGGATCAATCCCCAGAGTTCGCCAAACGTCAAATGGATGTTCATCGATGGTTGAGCAAACGTCAAGTGACAGAGGGTGCAAGGTTCGCACGCTTGGGTGGTTTCCAAAACTTCCCGACAGTTAAATCCAGTGATCCTTCAGCCACCGAGAATGCGGTTCGGCTAATGCAACACTACGGTGGAGTTGAAAAGGTTGACGTGCTCGCATTGCGATCTTTCCTACGACCCAAATTTGACTTCGGATGGATGAAGCACGCCGAGATGGTGCGAGCCTCCACGCTTGAACGACTCAATCAAGTGCCCGGAATCTCGAAGCCAAACATTTGGGACTACCTCGTTCGCGACCAATCGCTGTGGTTCGCGATCACATTAGTGGGACTGTGCATTTACGCCACCATGGGTGCTCCTAATCTAGAAACAATTAGAAAACCATCGCAGTAAACGTGGTTGCGGCTTCCAGCCGCAGCATTGCATGATTGCTGCGGCTGGAAGCCGCAACCACGTCGTGCGCGTCCGTCATTGCCGATCAGCGATGCAGACAATAAATTGTCGGACTCACGACGCATCTTCTGAACCTCCGCCGCGAATGAATTTTTTAGACATCCTCCTAGCGGCGACTCCCGTTTTCCTGATCGTCGGCGTTGGCTGCGCAACACGAATCTTCTCGGTCGTCAACGATGACTCTGAACGGAGCATCATGGGCCTGATCGTTAACGTGCTCTATCCGTGCTTCATCCTTTCCAAGGTCCCCGGCAATCAGGCGTTGCAACAAGTCGATGTGGTCGTAGCCGCGATCGCCGCAGGCTTTGGGCTGACTGTCGTCGGCCTGTTGATCGCCAAAATGGTCGGACACGGAATCAAGCTCGATCCGGCAGATGGGATCAATACTTTCTGCGTATCCTCTGCGATTCAAAACTATGGGTTCATCCCCATCCCATTGATCGAAGCACTGTTTGGCGAAAGCGCTGACGAGACGCTGGGAGTTTTATTCGTTCACAACCTTGGGCTCGAGCTCGCGATGTGGACGATCGCGATCATTCTGCTCAGCGGAACGATGAAAGGTGCGACGCGGCGACTGATCAACGGCCCCACGATTGCGATCATCGCCGGATTACTTTTGAACTTCACGGGGCTCTACGCAGCGATACCTGACTTCGCCACCAACGCGATTTCTGCTTTAGGGCAGTGTTCGATTCCGATGGGCTTGCTTCTGGCAGGAGCAACCATGGCGGGAGTCATCCAACGCGAGAAATGGAACATCGACTTCAAAGTCATTTCTGGATCGATCTCGCTTCGATTCCTATTGATGCCAGTTATCTTTTTGTTCACTGCTGCGTTACTTTCGTTTTCGCCTGAACTTCGAAACGTCCTAATCGTGGAAGCCGCAATGCCGGCAGCAATCTTTCCGATCGTTTTGTCCAAGCACTTCGGCGGGAAGCCAGCGATCGCGGTTCAGGTCTGCGTCGCGACAACGATCGCAAGCGTTGCCCTTACTCCACTGCTGTTGCTGATGGCAATCCACTGCTTCGGCATCACGTTGCAGTAACGAGACCTGAACTATTGTCCGAACAGCTCTTCTGCGGTCATCCCTTCGACACTGACGGGCGAATCAATCGCTTGTTCCTGTTGCAACTCCAACCGAACCCGGCCAGCCTCTTTGGTTTCCGGATACTTGCTAACCAAAGCTTTCCCAAATCGTTCCCGGATATTGAACGCCTTATCGGGATCCTTGTACTTTCGATACATCTCCTGCGCTCGCATGCGCCGGTTCTCAAACAGACGATCCATGGCGACTTGAGCCTGTGCAACATCCCAACCGATCTTACTTAACTGTGATCGCTCCTTTGGCTTCTTACCGCTTAGTCTCGCCGTAAAGTATCGCAGCCAACCGATCGATTCTGGAGACGTTCCGAACTCAAGGTGAGACCTTCCTATTCCATGAACCATCTCGATCATCGTCAAGCTACTAATGCGATCCGCATCAAGCTTCTCAAGAAGCTGCATGAAAGAATCGTCTTCCAATTCCAACATCGCCAAGAAAATCTTCTGCTCCAGCTCACGACCTTGACCAAGAGCCGTCACTTGCTGCGTTCGACAGTAACCATCGAGCTCATTAACGATATCGTGCCACTGTTGCGCTGCCATGCTGCCCGACTTTAAAATTGGATCGACCTGACGCTCAAAAAGTCCCATCGTTGCTCGATGTAACAACGATTCGCCACTCAACCTCTCGGAGGCAGAATCTTCGCTCAACATCGGCAGCAATCTTTTGACCATGATTTCTCTTCGCTCTTCCCAACCACCGTCGGCGGAAGCAACTAGCTGCTCAAGGGCACGAGAACGCATCGGTCCTCGCAAGTTCGCAACCTGTTTGATGTAGTCATTGATGGTCGTGAATTTAAAACTTCCACCAGACCTGTCCGCGATCGACTTCATTGTCGGAATGGTTTCTTCGACGACCAACGAGGTTGTATTAATCGGCACCATCAAGCCAGCGCTAAGATATTGCGCAACGATGTCGCGAGTCTTTGGCCGACTGTCGTGGCGTTCATTGACGAATGCTCCGTCACTAAGCATAAAGATCGCGTCGGGTTGCATTTCAACTGCAATTTTGATCGCACGCCTTGGGTCGGTGCCGTGAGTCATCCTGACGCCTTCCAACCACTTTTGAAAGCGGACTTTGTTTCCCGGAGTTGCCGATATCATTTCGTAATTCTGCTCGGCACCGTCTTCGATGCTTTTGGCTCCAAACATCGGTAAAGTGTTGTGGGCAAACATGACCACGAAAAATTCCTGATGAGGTTGCAAGCTTTCGATCGCATTGAGCAACTCTGATTTGGCGACGTCGTATCGATTAAACAATTCGCGGCTGACAAGATTCTTCGAGCCGTATTCCATACTCGTGGATCGATCGACGACGAAAACGAATCGCCGCCCCGATGCCTTCGTCCCAAAAAAAGTCGCCGACTTGCCATCCCCCTTTGCTCTGCGATCATTCGTTGCAGCACCACTGATCGGTACGCTGGCCGTTGCAAAATCTTCTAGCTGCAATGCATCCTGTTCCGAATCTTCTTTCTCCAGCACATCCTCGAAAAGTTCAGTCAGCGGAGCATTCTCTATTTCCGCATCGTCTTCGTTAAAAACAACCGGGTTGATATCGATTACATCCAACATGTCTTCATCGGGCGCAGCGGGTGCTTCGGCCAAATCGAGGAACATTCGTGAATCGCCGATTCCGTTGCGCACGACCAGTAGAGACAAGAACAGTAGCAGCAACGTGTGCAGCAAAAGCGAAACCAGAAATCCCGAATTCCGCTTCACACCCTTCCACGTAAGCAGCTCGCCCCAGCGAAAGGGTTCGTCGTCGCGTTCCATTATCAGAATACTTGGCTGCGAAGCTCGCCTCGCCATTGGAATCGCATTGGCGGATCTTGCCTTCGTTGTGATCACCGGTTGCGGAAGGGCCTGTTGCAGTTCTGAACCGAGCTCCTCAGCGAGAGCTTCATCGAAATCGTCTTCGAGTGAAGTATCCAACTCGGCAACGATTTCGAATTCGTCGCCTTCATTCGATAAAACGGTAGCCGCATGCTTTGCATCGGACGTCGACGGCAACTCAGGAACAACGATCTGATCGGTATCGAGAGAAGCAAAGAACTGGTTGGCGACAACCACTCTTTCGTTGTTGACCAAGGCAAGCTCAACCTCAGCAGGGACTACCGACGGAAGCCGCATGGCGTCACCGGTATCCTTTCGAGTCGCATCTTCCGACTGCGTCATGCCTCACCTCGTTTACTCGTTCCTGCCCACTTATATATTAGGCCACAACGGGAAAATTCTCAAACAATTTGGCGTTGAGCTGCCCACCAAACCCATTTTTTGTCGTGTCTGTAATTCATTTCGCCAAGATAGGATGCATGCTTTATGATTCGACATTCAGTGAATGCACCAGCTTGATCATGCGGCTGCGAGAAAATGATTTGCTCGCTTGGAACCAATTTGTCGAATTGTTTGCTCCGCTGGTTTTTCATTGGTGCAACGAATGCAAGTTGCAATCTTGCGACGCTGCCGATGTGATGCAAGACGTTTTTGCGAAAGCCGCTCGTTCGATTCACAAGTTTCAATCGCACCAAAACGGCAGTCTTCGTGGTTGGCTGTGGACCATCACACAAAATCAGATCAAAGATTTCTGGCGTAAGCAGAATCATGCCGCAAACGCCGCGGGAGGAACTGAGGCCAATTTTCGCATGGCTCAAGTTGCTGACAACATCAACGATGAACCAACGACCGAATTTGAGACCTCGAGGCTCCTTCACCGTGCCTTGGAGCAAATCGAAGCCGACTTTCAACCTCAAACCTAGACAGCGTTCTGGCGCAGTGCCATTGAAGGGCACAATACCGCTTGGATCGCTGAAGATATGAAACTAAGCGTCAACAGCGTCCGCTAGGCGAAGAGCCGCGTGCTGCGACGGCTCCGCGAGCAGCTCGGCGAATTTTAGAAGCCAATACAAGCCCGAAGCGCAAGTTTTGATGTTGCGCATTTAAGATGGAATTTCTTGTTTTACTTAACAAAACACGTGAAAATTGAAAAATGCGAAGCGTTGCAATACAAGCCCGACGCGCAAGCGAGGGAGCAGGAAATCCTCGGAAATCTACCCT
>CALLUY010000115.1 GCA_938010615.1 uncultured Pirellulaceae bacterium
TACCGTTCAATGAAGGTGATTCAGTAGGGTCGTTGCAGTTGGGGAGGTGGCATAAGCCTCTGGCTTGTGGACATGCAGAACACAGGCCAGAGGCCTATGCCACCGAGATTTTGGCTTCGTTGAACGGTATTGCCGTGAAACGAAAGATTGCAGCTGGAACCACAACCGTGACGAAACCGCTAGTTTCCCTTAACAAAAAACGGCATCAACTCCCAACCATTTGGCATCGACAGTCCACTCGCCGCAGAAGTTTTCTCGCAGTAAGCTTCGGCAGCATCTGCTTCAACGCCTGTGCCGCAAATTGTAAACGGAACGTCGCCGTGCGTATGCGTTTTCGTGCTCAAGTAAGTCGGGTGATCGGGCGTTATCAAGACTCGAAACTCTTCGCCGGAAGCTTTCAAGTGTTCGACGACGGGAGCAACGATTTTCTCGTCAATCTCTTCGAGCGATTTTACCTTCTTGCCAAGATCACCTTCGTGCGATGATTCATCGGGAGCCTCGACGTGGACGCAAACCAAATCGTATTTCGCAATCGCATCGATCGCGTATTTCCCCTTGGCTGCATAGTCCGTGTCGGTGTAGCCCGTTGCTCCGGGAACTTCGATACGATCCCAACCGACAAGTGCCGCCAAGCCGCGAAGCAAATCAACAGCTGTGATCATGGCACCCTTGATGCCGTGAACTTTCTCGAACGCAGTCAAGTTTGGTTTCTGGCCAAGCCCCCACAACCAAACATTGGTTGCCGTTGGTTTTTCATTTGCCGTTCGCTGCTGGTTCACTTCATGATCACCAAACCATTCGTGACTCTGCTGCATTAGTTCCACCAGCAGGTCGCTGCCAGGACCGCGCGGAAAATCTTCGGCGACTGATTTGTCGGTCAAGTCGTGTGGCGGCGTTGCGCGTGTTTCCTGCGTGAACGGAGCCGGATTGTCAGCCGTCGGGCGGAACATCAACAAGTTGCGATAGCTGACTCCGGGTATGAATTCGAGGCGAGAGTCGGCGACGTTGGCTTGTGCCGTTTCGAGCAGCGTTTTGGCTTCTTCGGACGAGATATGTCCGGCGGTGAAGCTTTTCATTTCTTGGTCTTCGACGTTAACCAAATTGCATCGAATGCACCAATCGTCTTCGCCAAGTTCGATTCCTTGGGCGGCTGCTTCGAGCGGAGCACGACCCGTGTAGTTTTCCAGCGGACTGTATCCGAGCAGGCTCATATTGGCGACGCTGCTGCCGGCCGGAAGATGCTTCGGGGTGTGGTTCGCCAGCCCGACGATGCCTTCTTTGGCAACGGCGTCCATCGCAGGAGTATTTGCTGCTTCGAGCGGCGTTTTTCCATCAAGTGATTCTTGCGGTTCGTCGGCACAGCCGTCGGGAATGATGATGACGTATTTCATGTTTGAGTGGGAGATCGGAATGGGAGGTCGGAATGAGAACATCCGACAATTGCGGCAGATTGTATCTCCGGGCAAGACTCAATCACAGTCCTGTTGAGTCTGCGATTCCAAATTTGAAATTCGCGAAAAGACAACGAGCCGGACGGCATAGAGGATCATGGAAAACCCAAATGCAAACAGGAACAAGAGCAGATCAACTCGAATGTTTATCTCACTCGGCATTAGAAACTCGTACCAGAGGTACATTGGCATCAACAGCCAAGGCAGGTGCACCATCCATTTCGCGAACGGCCATGATGGACGCCATGGATACACGATCGAAACGCCCCACAAGGAGATCATCATGATGAACACGATTGAGTAGCTAATTGGCCATCCTTTTGGTTCGAGAAATTCGCAGCTTTAACTTAGCACTTGAGAGCTACCGAAATCCACCCATCAACACGAAGGCGGAAAGTAGAACCGTTCCAACGGTTGCACTGACGCAGCACCCAACAACCAGTCCGCGACTTGAACTCGTGATGTCGTAGCCCCAACTTGCTCCCGGGATGGCGAAAGCGAACACCAACAAAGAGTGAAACATATTTGCCGACGTTGATCCGTAAGTAAAAATACTCAACAGAATTCCGCAGCCAAGCGTCAACAGCAACATCGTTCGAATGCTCAGCTTCTTCATTGAGACTCCGCTACTTTTTGATCAGCCGAACATTGTCAACATAGAGGAAGTTATCCTTATCGATGCCAAAGTCAGAAACATTTCCTTGGGCTTGGACATTGAAAGTAACGCCAGTCAACTTGGCGTCTGCAAGATCTGCCATCTTGCCTTTTCTTTCGTCCAATGAATCCAGCGAGAAAGTGAAGGTCTGGTATTGAGAATTTATTGTAAACGCGTTGGTACCATCGTCTTGGCCACGAGCCAATTGGACGACAACATCATCAAAATCATCTTCGTCGTCGCCGTCGGCAGTCACAAAATTGATGACCAACTTGGATTGGTTAAGTGATTCCGTTCCGGAAACCTTTGCATCGAAAGAGACTTCATAATCAGCCGCTTTGAGACTTGGCAGTTTCGTATCGGCCAGATCGAAAGTAATCCCAAGCCCGACGCCGATGTAGTCGAACGTCGCGTCAGATGGCAACTCCACCGAAGACGTGTCGAACATGACCTTCGCACATGCGTTGTCCTTCTTTTTGGACTGGCCGTTGTCTGACTGACTCGATTCTTTGTCACCGTTCGTGTCGGCCGACGTAGCAGGACGTCCTTCAGAAGCAGCATCAGCAACCTCGTTGGAGAGATCGGCGTCTAAAGAAACTGCATCCGAACCATCGGAAGGTCCGTATCCGCCAAACGAATAGCCAGAAAGATATTTTGCCTTGTTATTATCAAATTCAATATCAACAACAACTTGACCTAAAGCAGGTCCCGCTGCCACAAAACAAAGCAAAATCGCAATCGAAAATCCGGCAAGTCTCATCATTTTCACCACTACTAAAAAGCTGAACAATCATATCTTCAACAATCATCGTAACGGAGAACGCAACCCAAAACAAACAGTTTCAAGAAAGCGATCGGACTGTACGCCAACCTAAGCGGGACACTTCGATCAGTCGAGAATCTTAAATTGCTCGGCTACAGAATCGATCGCTGAAACGGTCTTCAGTTCCGCCAGCGCGGCATCGACAGAGGATTGCGAAGACCGTTTCGTCACGATCACGACCGGCACAATGCCTTCCTGCGAAAGATCAACATCGTGCTGATAAACCGACGCAATTGAAATTCCATTCTTACCGAGTGCTCCCGCAATCTGCGCCAACACGTTCGGAACGTCTTGCACATTGAATCGCAAGTAGTAGCGACTGATCAGACTACCAGCATCTGCCAATCCGACTCGATCGTGACCTTCAGCCCAAAGTTCAAGTGTCTCAAACGTTATCGCCGTCCGCCCAACCGCGGTATCAATCAAATCTGCAACCACCGCGGATGCAGTCGGCATTTGACCGGCACCTTGGCCTTGGAAAAAGACTGGCCCAACCGCATCGCCCACAGCGCCGACCGCGTTGTAGTTGTCGCGGACTTCGGCGAGCGGCTGTCCAATTTTGACAAGCATTGGAGAAACATCTAGCGACAAACCGGCTTCGGTCAATCGCGCCATCGCAATCAGCTTGATTCGATAGCCAAGTTGCTTCGCATACTTAAAGTCCACCGACTGCAAGCCATCGATTCCGCGGCGTGGAATTTTCGACCAATCAACGCGGGCTCCAAAAGCAAGATGCGCTAGGATCGCCAGCTTCTGTGCGGCGTCAGTGCCGTCAACATCCATCGTTGGATCCGCTTCGGCGTAGCCTAATTCCTGAGCCTCAGCCAACGTCGCTTGATAGTCAGCGCCCTCGGCATCCATCTTGGAAACGATAAAGTTGCAAGTGCCGTTAAGAATTCCTTGCAGCGACTGAACCTGATTCGCAGACAGACACTGGCTGATGTTGGCGATGATCGGAATGCCGCCGGCAACGGAAGCTTCGAACGCGATCGATCGACCAAGTTCACGAGCCTGATCAAACAATTCGGGACCGTGCTGAGCGAGCAACGCTTTGTTGGCAGTCACGACGTCCTTGCCGCTTTCAAGAAGCTGCAACATAATCGATCTGGCAGGCTCAATGCCACCAACTAATTGAGCAACAACACTTACCGAAGGATCGTCGACCAATCGCTGCAGATCATCCGTCAACACGCCTTCCGGCAAATCAACATCACGCGGTTTTTTCAAATCCCGAACAACCGCATGCGTGAGCCACAGCTTTCGGCCAGCGTGCCGTGCCGTTCGGTCACCATGATCGAGCAACAAACGAGCGACTCCTGCTCCGACGGTGCCCATTCCGACGATACCAACCCCTGTTTTTTCCATTTGCGATGATTCAGACATTGCGGTTTGTGATTTCCAACGAGTTGTAGCGGGTGGTTTAAATAGGCTCTTGCGACGATGCTATCCAAGTGGCTCAGGATGCTCAACCTTGATTCGCCGCACAATGGGTGGCAATCCCAATCTTCTCCGAAAGCTCAAACGATGCCCACAAAAATTTTCTTGGTTGTTGTCGGTTTACTCTACCTAGGGCTGGCGCTCTGGTGCTCCTTTGACCCACAAACGACGTCTGCAAAAGTTGGCTTTGAATTACAGCCCGGCTCTGGCGAATCCGAGTTTGTCACTGTTTACGGAGGATTGGAACTGGGAATGGCGTTAATCTTTTTTCTTCCGCTAGTTTGGAATGAAGCCACTCGATTCTCAGTCGTAAGCTGCCTGTTGATCCACGCGTGCTTGGTGCTGTTCCGCACGATCAGCTTCTTCAATTTTGCGGGAATCGACTCCTTCACTTATCGACTGGCAATCGGAGAATGGGTTATCCTGTTGGTCTCAGTGGCGATGCTGCTGACGTTCAAATCTGCCAGCAACCCTAAAAGAGACTCAGGAATTCAATGAGCAATCGCGTAATCGCCGTTCTACCCGGTGACGGAATTGGTGAAGAAGTCACGGCCCAAGCCGTTCGAGTTATCGAAAAACTGAACGCGGCATTCGATTCGAGTTTTGCATGTCAACACGCTCCTGTTGGAGGAACCGCTTACGACTTGCATGGCACGCCACTGCCAGAAGAAACCTTGTCGACGGCTCGCGAAGCGGACGCGATTTTGCTGGGTGCCGTCGGAGGCCCGAAATGGGAATCGGCGCCTCGAGAACTTCGCCCTGAACGCGCGCTGTTGGGACTGCGAAGCGAGATGAGCCTGTTCTCGAATTTGCGTCCTGCGATATTGTTTCCAGAACTCGCAGATGCATCCACGCTGAAGCCGGAAGTCGTTTCCGGGCTGGACATTATGATCGTCCGAGAACTCACCGGCGGAATTTACTTTGGCGGACCGCGTGGCATCGAAGAAGTTGACGGACAGCGACGCGGCTTCAACACGATGGAATACACCGAATCAGAAATTCAGCGAATTGCACATTCCGCCTTCAAAGCTGCGATGCAACGAGACAAAAAACTGTGCTCGGTCGACAAAGCCAACGTGCTGGAAGTCTCCGAACTGTGGCGCGAAGTCGTCACAAAGATCGGAAGCGAGTACCCAGAAGTTGAACTTTCTCACATGTACGTCGACAACGCGTGCATGCAACTGGTGCGTGCACCGAAGCAATTCGACGTAATTCTGACAACCAACATGTTTGGCGATATTCTTTCCGATGCAGCATCCATGCTGACTGGATCGATCGGCATGCTTCCTTCGGCATCGCTCGATTCCAACGGAAAAGGCATGTACGAACCGGTCCATGGTTCCGCGCCGGATATCGCAGGGCAGGGCATTGCCAACCCACTAGCTTCGATTCTTTCGGTGGCCATGCTGCTGCGGTACACGTTCAACGAAAATGAGCTTGGTGACAAAGTAGAATCCGCGGTCAAACGTGTGCTGGCCAACGGAGTTCGTACAGCCGACATCGCCAACGAAGGTGAAACCGTCGCTTCAACCTCCGAAATGGGACAAGCCGTCCTTGATGAATTGAGTTAAATCATGACTAGGCCAATCGTCCCCCCTGCGGGAGAATGCAAACAGGACGCGAGTCGCAAAGAGTGTCCTCTGGTTTGCAAGTACAACCACTACGAGTCCGAAGATGACGATCTGACGATCAACGCTTGGGAATTGAAATGTCTTGAATGCGGCTGGCGTGATACGATTGGTCACCGAAGCGACGAACCTGACCCCGATGCCGCGGCGGACTTCGATCCAACGATCTGTCCGTTTTGCAAACTGAAAGATTTGAAACCGGGAAAGAACCCGTGCGGCTAGCGGCTCATCGCGGAAGTAAGCGGGTAGAAACCGAGTCATTCTGACGCCACGCACCAATCGCGGCGACGCTTCCCAACGTAGCACGGCGGTCTTTGTAGGGCAGGCTGTGCCTGCCGTGACGCAGATTAACGTTTCGTAATATCGCGGACTTAACGAGGCTGAAACCTTGCCGATGCCATGCACAGCATGACCAACGTAGCACGGCGGTCTCCGCCGTAGACATGCAGCAAACGGTGGGGACCACCGTCCCACCTTAGCGGCTCTTCCCGGAAGTAAGCGAGTAGAAATAGAGTCATCCTGACGCCACGCACCAATCGCGGCGACGCCTCCCAACGTAGCATGGCGGTCTTTGTAGGGCAGGCTGTGCCTGCCGTGACGCAGGTTAACGTTTCGAAATATCGCGGACTTAACGAGGCTGAACCCTTGCCGATGCCATGCACAGCATGGCCAACGTAGCACGGCGGTCTCCGCCGTAGACAGGCAGCAAACGGTGGGGACCACCGTCCCACTTTGCGGTCAGTAGCTGCGAATCATCGCCCAGAAAATTGAGCTTCGATCTCAGCCGTCGTGTGCCCACTTTTGCCTAGCTTGAACGCTTGCTTGACGTCGAAATTGAAGTACACGATGCATCCCCAGATACACAGACCAAACGAAGTTGGAATGCAGTAGCACGTCATCAGATTTAACATTCCAAAAAAGTGCGAGACGATTCCGAGCGTGTGGTTTCGATAGAAAAGACCTCGGGTCCCCGCAACCACCCGGAGAATGCCTGCGGTGATCGCGATACCACCGCCGCCTCCGTAAGTAATCCATAAAATCATCTTGATCATCTCTAGTTGCTCAGCCTGAATCGGGCCAGGTGGACCTCCTGCCGGACCAGCCATTGCTTGCTGATTGAATATCATCGCGGGCATTGCGAACGCCATCACGATATAGCCAATCCCAACCAATATTTCCAACGATCCTTGGATGATCATGCAAATGCACAAGGGCTTGACCTGGCGAACGTAAGCACCGCTACCTCCGCCCAGCATTGGACCTTGATGATGCGGATCGAATGTGGCAGGAGCCGAATAGGGGTTTTCGCTGCTCATAACGTTAGCCTAAAACCGGAAGTGATTGTCTTTGAAGTGTATCGTTAAAAGCGGAATGGAACTGAACACCGCGAACAGCATCGCTATTCAGGAAGCGATTTTTACCGTAGCAAAACCCGGGAAGTAAAGTAGGATCGTACCCTCCTGTAATTACCTTTCGGGCGAGATGCAATGACAGCTAAGAAGACGAAACATCAACAAATTCTCGAATACGTACGGCAAGCGATCCTCGGAGGGAGCTACAACGCAGGAGATCGTCTCCCAACGGACGGCCAGCTGATGAGGCAATTCAGTACATCTCGGCCGACGGTCGCGAGGGCAATGCGGGACCTCGAAATGGAGGGCTACCTCGAACGGCGAGCCGGATCGGGATCATTCGTAAGGGTTCCAGCACAAACGAAACCTAGCTTGATCGGAATCCTGACGCCCGAAGTTGGTGAGCACGAACTGTTTCAGCCAATCTGCAGCGAAATTGCACTTCAATGCCAAAAACATAACTTGAGTTTGCTATGGGCCGATTCGGCTGTTAACGACAATGCGGAACTAGATCACGAAAAGAACGCCTACGATTTATGCCAACGTTACATCAGCCTTGGCGTCGCGGGCGTCTTCTTCACACCGGTTGAGTTTTCCGAAAAGATGGTTCTGGCGAATCGGGAAATCGCTGAAAGGCTCGACGCGAACGGAATCTCCGTCGTCTTACTTGACCGTGACATTGAGCGGTTACCAAAACGCAGTCGGTTTGATCTAGTTGGGATCGACAATTTTCGAGCGGGCTATATGCAGGCCGATCACATGTTGAATCTTGGCTGCAAAAAGATTGCTTACGTCTCTCGCGAAGTTTCCGCACCGACGATTGATCTTAGAATTGCGGGCTATCGTCAGGCAATTGCCGCTAAAGGACTCAAGCCAGGGGATTCGGTTGAGTTTTGCGGCGACCTCAATGACGAAAAATTCATCGACTCAATCGTTGCGAATTCACCCGATGCGATTGTCTGCGCCAACGACACGACCGCAATGATGTTGATGCGATCACTTCTTCAACGCGGTATTAAAATTCCCGCTGACGTAAGGATGATTGGAATCGATGATGTAAAAATCGCATCGATGGCGATGGTGCCACTAACCAGCATTCACCAACCCTGCCGCGCGATCGGCAGCGCGGCTGTCAACACGATGGTGCGGCGGATCGAAAATCGAAAAATGTGTGCTCACGACATCCACGTCGACATCGAATTGGTGGTTCGAGAATCTTGCGGAACCGCGTCAACACGATAACGCTCGCCTACTGATGCACGCCAACAATTCTCAAAGGGACATCCCACGCATTAGTGCCGGATCCTTAGTTACGATTCGCGAAAAAAACTCAATAGCTGGCGAGCTGCTTGAATAGCGTTAAAAAAAGCCAACTCTTATGAGAAGACCTGCGAGAAAACCTGCCACATCGGCCGGCAAACATCTCTTTGCACTCAAATTTTTCCAGTTTTATGTCCATTGCTACTTCAATAACCAAGTATTAGGGCGTGGAAGTGTTTATGCATCATCTACGCGTGAACGCAGCTGTGTTAATGTGTCAAACCTTAACGCGACAATATCAACCACAAAAACACCTGTAAAGACAGGTACTAGCGCGTTTCCCTTGACGAACTATTGAAATCTCGGACCAAATTCCGATATCCTGAGACTACTACTTTAATTTGTTATTTTTCTCGCGAGGAAATCTATGACTTCTCTTTCTAAGCGCCGCGGTTTCACGCTGGTCGAGCTTCTGGTGGTCATCGCGATCATCGGTATCTTGATCGGAATGCTACTGCCGGCCGTTCAACAGGTGCGTGAAGCAGCTCGTCGAACGCAATGCATGAACAACCTTCGGCAAGTCGGTTTGGCTTGTGCCAACTACGAGTCGGCTCACATGGTATTTCCATCAAGCGGCGCGAACAGCTCCGGCGAATGGTGGAAGCCTCCCGTCCGTCTTGGTGCCCGAGAGTTGCAACCTGCGACCGGTGAGAATCTCACTTGGAGCTCAGAGCCTGCTGGTTGGCTTTTTCAAATCCTTCCGTTCATCGAGCAAGGTAACTTGGTTAGCATTCGTAGCCCTCAAGGGCTCAACGGCGTTAACGTCGACGCGGGAATTATGCCAGTTGAACAACATGTCCCCACTGTAACTTGCCCATCTCGTGGTCAGCGCACATTCACACACGGTTTTCGCGTGATTGCATTGTCTGACTACGCCAGTTGCGGTGGTTGGCGTGCAGCTCCCGGCAGCCCTGAACCCGGGGATCGCAGCGACTTCAACACGTTGGATTGGCACAGTGGTTTGATTCGTCCAGCTGGAACGATTCAAGGTCCTAGAACCACGACGCGAGACTTTGCTCGCATTGGTTACGGCGGTATTCCAGACGGTTCTTCGAACACGGCTCTCCTTATCGAAAAAGGAGCCAACGCGTTGAACTACAGCCCAGTAGTTGATGCACATCCGGCGTGGAAGCATCGCGGCGTACTTGGTGGGCTTTTCGCTCCTGGATACGGAACCAACACGCGGCGAATCGGGCCTTTCAATCCTGACAACACTCAGACCGTCACTTTGTCTTGGGGAGCTGTTGTTGAGCGTGCTGCTGGCGATAACCAGTTGTCACATCGTGGCTGGCCTGTTGATGAAAGTAGCTTCGGAAGCGCTCACCCGGGAACCGTTTCTGCTGTCCTTGCTGACGGTTCAACACATGCGATGTCGATGGACACTGCTCATCAAGTCATCGATAATGTTGGAGTCATGGCTGATGGCAATATTGTTGACCACAGCGCATTCTAAGATGCCTGTCTAGTTCGACTAACTATTAGCCCGGCTCTTTCGAGTCGGGCTTTCTTGTTCATACTTCGAGGTAAAAATGAAAATTGGGATTTCTTCAACCGTCTTGCTCGCCTTCACAGTGCTGTTGCTTTTGACCGCTGGCTGTGGCAAGGGAGACGAGATGAAAGCCGTTTACAGCACGAATATCAAAAAGCTCCACCAGAGCTACATCATGTACATGGAAGAGAACGGTTTTCGCGGGCCCAAAGATGAAGCGGAATTCAAAAATTTCTTGAAGACCAACCCGACCGCAATTCACTTATTGAAGCGAATTGATGTCACTTCAGAAACGGTGGATGACATGTTCATTGGCGATCGGGACGGAGAACCTTTTGTCGTTCGCTACGGACTTACGGGAGTCGCTGATCACGCGGTCGTTCTGGAAGCAGTTGGCGTAGACGGAATGCGACTGGTTGCTCTTGCTGAACCATTGGAAGTCGACGAAGCCACCTACGAAGACTACTTGTCTGGCAAAATCAAGCCGGAAAGAGAAGCCGGCGCAGGTGTTGGTGAAATCGCAGAGTAACCAACAGATTTAGAGTCATGCCCTGCAAATTGCGGGGCATTTTTTTTGGTCTGATAATTTTCCGAAGTGCGACTGGTCGCAATTGAATCGTGCCATAAACTGACGTCTTGATCAGATGACACGCAGCCAGTACGGAAAGTTGTTATGGCCGAAGCCAACACGCTTGGACAAACAAAGATGCCCCTCGTTGGGCTTGGAACTTGGAAGATTGATAAACCGGTTGTCGCCGACGTTGTGCAGCAAGCGATAAAAGCTGGCTATCGACATTTTGATTGCGCCTGCGATTACGGGAATGAATCCGAGGTTGGTGATGGATTGCAGAAAGCAATCTCTTCTGGTGATGTTTCCCGGGAAGACCTGTGGATCACATCCAAACTCTGGAACACCTATCACGCGCCGGAACATGTGCGCCCCGCACTCGAGCGAACGCTGGCGGACCTAAAGCAAGATTACCTTGACCTGTATCTGATCCATTTCCCGATCGCAACAAAGTTCGTTCCGTTCGAGGATCGCTATCCGCCCGAGTGGTTCTTTGACCCCAGCGTTACCGAACCAAAACTGGAACCAGTCGATGTTCCGATTCGCGAGACGTGGGAGGCGATGGAAGAACTTCATCGATCCGGGTTGGTGAAGAACATCGGCATCTGCAATTTCGGATGTTCGCTGATCCGTGACTTGCTCTCGTACGCGTCCATTCGCCCATCGTTCCTGCAAATCGAATTGCATCCACGTCTCACACAAGAAAAACTGCTGCGTTACTGTCGACAGGAATCAATCGAAGTCACTTCATTTTCGCCGCTTGGAGCTGAATCGTACTACTCAATAGGCATGGCGAAGGAAGACGAATCGACTTTGGCAAATTCTGTGATTGGTAAAATCGCTGCGGCTCACGGCAAGACTTCCGCCCAAGTCCATTTACGTTGGGGCATTCAACGTGGAACATCAGTCGTCCCAAAGACTTCGCAACCTCAGCGCCTCGTGGAAAACTTGGATGTGTTTGATTTTGAGTTGACCGACGACGAAATGAATCAAATCTCGTGTTTGAACCAGCATCGCCGCTTCAACGATCCTGGCGACTTTTGCGAAGGAGCCTTCAACACTTTCTTCCCGATTTACGAGTAGCAATACAAGCCCGACGCGCAAGCGAGTGGTCGTCAATCATGCCGAATCGCCAGAGGGGCATGCAGAGTGCGAATAGCTTAGGCCAACGGATGCAAGCGACCACTCGCTTGCGCGTTTTCCAAGATTGGTGGTCATTTCCATGGCAAATGATTGGTGAAAGTCGCAATTTCAAACTTAACGAGATCGTCGCCTTTCGCTCCGCGAAAGTGTGTCAAACGCTACTTTCGTGGAGCGAAAGGCGACAAAAGCGCAAGCGAGTGGTCGTCCATCATGCCGAATCGCCAGAGGGACATGCAGAGTGCGAATAGCTTAGGCCAACGGATGCAAGCGACCACTCGCTTGCGCTTCGGGCTTGTAGTGGTTCAGCAACCCAGTTCCATCAAGCCTGCGCAACGACAGATCTCATTTTCTCAAGACCAGTCTTCGCAACCGCCAACGCATCCTGCTTCCAATAGTCGCGGTTGAACAGTTCCAGCGAAAAGCAGCCTGCAAAACCATCCTCAACAAGATCACCAATGATCTTCGGCAAATCGCAAACTCCATCGCCCGGATAGACACGGTGCTCATCGCCGATCGTTTCACGCGGCATGTCCGGATAGTCATTCATGTGAAAGACATGCATTCGCGACGATTCGATCATCTTCAAACCAGCGAAGTCCGAACCGCCTTTATAGATATGGTAAAAATCCGGCAACACGCACGCATCCGGATGACCGGCTTCGGTTGCCACGTAAGCCATTTCCCCCAGCTTCGATAGCGTTTTGGAAAATCCCCATAACTCCAACTGCGGCGTGACACCCGTCTCGGCACCCAACTCCAGCAATTTGCGATAGCGCCGAGCGATCGTCGGCAAGTCCGGCCCGGGAGCTTTATGAGCACCGATCGGAGGTGCTGCGATTCGCTTGCCGCCAATACTCTTGAGCAATTCCATATCCGCACGAGCTTCCTTCAATCCTTTTGCTCGTTCAGCATCGTCATCGACAATCCACTTCGCGAACCCAATGGCACTTTCGACGGTCAACCCTGAATCATCAAGCTGCTTCTTCAAATCCGACAGCGAACCTCCAGCCTCAACGAACTTTGTGATGTCGCGAATCCAGGGCTCAATTGCATCGTATCCGGCGTCGGCAGCGACCTTGATTTGCTCCGGCACCGAGAGCTCTTGGCCGCGAACGGTGCTGGTGTTGAGGCAATAACGAATCTTCGATTTGTCTCGAGGCGTCTCGGCTGCCGCCAGTTTGCTGACGTTGCCAGTTGCAAGCACGGCTAGGGCCGACCCCGCGGCACTGGCTTTGAGAAACGTTCGGCGGTGGTTCATGGTGATTGGTCCCTGAAAGATTCGATTCAGCTAAACTATAACTGAATTTGCGTTGGCTTTTTACAACCTGAGCATAAAATGCTGCGACACTCAAATTGGAAATGATCCTCGAACCATGAACTCAAACCAGTATCACTACGACGTCATTGTGGTCGGAGCAGGTCACGCCGGCACCGAGGCAGCCTCTGCTGCAGCGCGGATGGGAGCCAAGACGGCTCTGGTGACAACGAACCTCGATACCGTTGGCCAGATGAGCTGCAATCCGGCGATCGGAGGAGTTGCAAAAGGGCATCTCGTTCGCGAGATCGATGCGCTTGGTGGATTGATGGGCCGAGCGACTGACGCCAACGGAATTCAGTTCCGCATGCTCAACATGCGTAAAGGCCCGGCAATGCACAGCCCGCGTGCTCAGTGCGACAAGCGCGCCTACCAGCACTGGATCAAGTGCGAACTCGAAACGCAAGAGAACCTCGACTTGCGGCAGGAAATCGTCGAAGACATTCTCACCGAGAAAACACCTGACGGCGAAAAAGCGATCGGCATTCGCGTTAAAGGAGGCTACGAATATCGTGCCCCAACAGTCATCCTGACGACGGGAACGTTTCTCTCAGCACTGATGCACACCGGCGAATCGAAAATCAAAGGCGGCCGTGCGGGCGAAGGCACAACGACGGGAATCAGTGCGGCATTGAATCGAATGGGCTTTGAGCTGGCACGTTTCAAAACCGGAACGCCTCCTCGGCTCAACAGTCGCACGATCGACTACGACAAAACTGAAATTCAACCCGGAGACGATAACCCGCAACCGTTTTCGTTTCTTTCGAAAGACTTTTCAGTTGAACAGATTCCGTGCTGGATCACGTACACCAATCCAGACGTTCACAAACTGATCGAAGCCAACCTACATCGAGCACCGATGTACACGGGACAAATCCACGGTTCGGGGCCGCGGTACTGTCCTTCGATCGAAGATAAAATCGTCAAGTTCGCTGACCGCGATCGCCACCAGCTGTTCCTTGAACCTGAGGGACGGACGACTCAGGAAGTTTACGTTAACGGAATTTCGACCAGCCTACCGCGTGACGTTCAGGATCAAATGTTCAAGATGATTCCAGGACTCGAGAACGCTCAGATCATGCGTTATGGATACGCGGTCGAGTACGATTTTTGCCCTCCAAACCAATTGCGTCCAACGCTCGAAACCAAAACGGTCAGCGGACTTTACTTCGCCGGCCAGATCAACGGAACAACTGGCTATGAAGAAGCCGGTGCTCAAGGTCTGATCGCGGGAGCCAACGCGGCGTCGGCAGTTGCTGGCGGCGGTGAGCTAATTCTGGAGCGCAATGCGGCGTACATTGGAGTGCTGACGGACGATCTTGTCACGCTGAGCGTTGATGAACCGTATCGAATGTTTACCAGTCGCGCAGATTTTCGATTGCTTCTTCGCCAAGACAACGCCGATCGTCGCTTGACCCAAATCGCGGCCGACTTTGGACTCGTCGATGCGTCTCGAGCTGCAGCAGTGAACGAAAAGGAAAATGAAATCACTCGCGTTTGCGAACTAATCGCCAAGAAACGCGCCGGCCAAATCACGCTCGAGCATTTGCTTCGTCGGCCTGAAACTGTCTGGAACGAGTTGGTCGAACACTGTCCTGAACTTGGCGACGTCTCAACCGAAGTTCAACAGCAAGTCAACTACGACGTAAAGTATTCCGGTTACGTCACACGACAACAGACCATGATCGATCGTCGGCGTCGTTTGGCAGAGAAGAAAATCCCCGACCAGTTTGACTATGAAGGCATGTCTCACTTGCGACGGGAAGCAAAAGAGAAATTCACAAAATTCCGGCCTGCGAATATCGATCAGGCTCAGCGGATCAGCGGCATCACGCGTGCCGATATTGACCAGGTGATGTTGAAGCTGGAATCCGGCGCGAAGAAATCTTAAACAACAATTAAGGACTCGCTTCAATCAAGGACTCGCCTCAGTCTGCTCTTCTACACCAGACTCATCGACGCCTTCTTCAAAACTGGCTTGCTGGACCGTATCGGGTTTGGGACGACCGGGATCCGGCTTGAACAAGTACGCTTGGTCGAAATGCAATTCATCGGGAATGTTGAGTCCGTCGCTTTGGGGCAAGAGCTGTTTCCGCACAGGTGCCCGATCAAATTTTCGGCCCGCGAATTTGACACCTTCATGAATCGATCCACGCTGAAACGGGCCGGCACCAAGAATCCACGTGTTGCTGCTGGTGCTTTCGGCTTTTGCCAGACCTGATTGCCAAACTGGTTCGCGAGTTTCTCTGTCGTATGCAAACACAACCAGCTTCGCAACGCCGGCTTGAGCATCTGTTCTGCCAAGAGAAATTTCTGGAATCACGGGAATCGAACTGCCAGAAACAGCACTCACCGCCGAACTAAGTGCTCCCGATTGAGGCACGCCGTAGGTCACATCGTGGCCGTCGGCTCCGAGTGCTCCCACCCGCGGCTCAACGATTAGCGTGGCATGCTCTCGGTCGTCCTGAATCAGCGCTCCGGAAGCTGTGAGCTGTTGCCGTAACGAACTGGTCACATAATTCGAGTCAATGAAATGATTCGTCTTCAACGAAGAGATGTAACGCGAATCAAGATAAACCTTCACTCCAGTGAGAGCAGAGAAATCGATTCGATCGACGGCTTTATCCACCGCGTCGGATATCAAAAGCTGTTCGGTACCAATTCGATTCGTCGTTGTTCCGCAACCAGATTGAAGCAATAAAGTAAGCGCAAACAGAGTCAACACGTGCAGAGCCATGTTGCTTGAGAGGACCAAAGTTGTTTTTCTGTGAAAGTCCAAGGTGTGATCAAGTCGGTGGAAGTGAATCTAGATCGGCACGACCGTAGCAGAATGCCATTGCACCAAAAAGTCGGATCATCTTCGGTCCGCGAATTTGCGTGAAAACAGCAGAGCAGAACACTGCCTTTGGTGACGAGTTAAAGTGCTGTCACTTTGGCAAGCTGCATCGGCAAATCAATGTTGACCGAGATAGGCAGTCTGATCATAATCCGCGGCGTTGGCAAAGTTGGCAAGCTCGGAAGAGATGGTCGGCGTTGCGAACTGGAGCGTCGTCGCAAACTACAACAGTTGGAAGCTTTGCGAACGTTGGAATGAATGACACATGGTCGCTTGTTTCAAAGCTCATTAATGGAATGTGAACAAAATTTCGATTCGCGTTGCGATGCATAACGCACCGACCACCCAGGGAGAGGATGGATCCATGACTACCAAAACAGTTTTTACGACTGGCGAAGCAGCAAAGATTTGCAAAGTTAGCCAACAGACGATCATTCGATGCTTTGACAACGGGAGCCTGAAAGGTTTCCGTGTTCCGGGCAGTCGCTTTCGTCGTATTCCACGCGACAACTTGTATTCTTTCATGAAAGAGAACGGAATTCCAACCGACGCTCTTGAGAGCGGCAAGCGTAAGTTGTTGATCGTCGATGACGATGTGGATTTGGTTGAGCTGATGGTTGACGCTTTCACTCGAGATGGTCGTTTCGATATCAAGTCAGCCAACAATGGCTTTGACGCTGGAATGCTCGTGCGTGAGTTCCGTCCGGACCTTGTAGTTCTCGACGTGATGCTTCCCGATATCAATGGTAAGGAAGTTTGCCAACGAGTTCGCAGCGACGACACCATGAAAAGCCTGAAGATCATTTGCATCTCAGGTATGGTCGAGCAGGACAAAATTCAGGACTTGCTGCTGGCCGGTGCGGATGATTTTATGAACAAGCCATTCGACGTCGACAAGTTGCTTGAACGCGGATGTCAGATGCTCGACATGGACGTCATCAATGTCGCAACAGGAACTCAAGGCTAGTGGATTGTCAGAACTGAGCTGACGACTTTGTAGTACCGGCTTTAGCCGGAATTCCGCCTGAAAGCGGTACTACGAACGATTCATTTCAGGTTGGATGCACCACTAGTGCAGTGTTACTTCTCAAATTTCGGATTGCTTGTCAAAGTAGCACGTCTCTCCGAGACGTGGAAAATCGTCTCGGAGAGACGAGCTACTTAATTGCCAACCCTAATTCTTAGCGGTATCGTTGCACTAGATGGTTGGAAGACCTTGGTGTTAGGTGGCGATGTGTATTTGCTGAAGATCGAACTTCGAGGACCGCACGGACAACGAGTCAACACGACTCTGCCCTGTCCGCGTGGCGATCTGAATCGATGGCTTGCCGCTTCGCAAGGCGAACTATCAAGTGGAAAGTTGAGCAAACTAATCCGCTCCAATCCGACGTTGCTATTGATCGCTGTCTCCAGAGCGGTCGATTGCACCGGCGCGCCGATTCAATCAATGGTTCAACTGCTTTCGCGGTTGGACCATTGTTTTTTGGAAAGCAATCCGCTCGATACGGCGATGGGTCACGTGCAGGATGTACAGCCATGTGATTCAATATCGTCAAGTTGGGACGTCCAGGCCGAAGCGGTCCTAGGACAATTTCTGCACAGCAAAAAGCGTTCTTCGCTTATCAAGTCACTCGTCAAGTTTGTCCGCTTCTTCAATAAGCAACAGTTGCCCAAAGCAGATCGCCCGAAGAAGTCGGCTGTGAAAGGGCTGATCGATTCGATGTTTGTCGATTCATTCGACATTGAGCATCAGAAGCGATCGAATACAAAATGGTTCGACGAAAAAAGTACACCGCTTGACCAAAACTTGAATTCGGTCGTGCTTGGTTTGTTGCAGGAACGACAATCGTGCAAAAATGAATTCGCTGTAAAGTTACTCGACGCAAAACTTGCCGCGATGAAGCAACTGGCCTACGGCGCAAGTCACGAAATCAACAATCCGCTTGCCAATGTGGCGACTCGTGCTCACACGATGTTGGCTGGCGAAACGAATCCGGATCGTCGTTTCCAATTGGCCGTCATCCACGAACAGGCGATGCGGGCTCATGACATGATCTCTGACATGATGTTGTTCGCTCATCCGCCAAAGCTAAACGTCAAACCAACCGACATTCGCTTGATGGTATCGGCTCTTGTTCGCGAATGCGAATCGAACATGATGGCCATTTCTCGGTCTGGTGCGAAGATCGTTGCCAGAGTCAGCAAAGAAGTTGATCGAGCGACCATTGACCCGACTCATTGCAAAGTCGCGTTGGCGAGCTTGATTCAAAATGCTGCCGAGGCAATTCGCCACGATCATGGCGAGATCGAAATTCAGTTGCGACACGATTCCGGAGATCTTTGTATCACGGTATCCGATAACGGAGTCGGCATCGACGACCAGGTTCAGCAACACCTCTTCGATCCATTTTACTCCGGACGTGAAGCCGGCCGTGGACTTGGCTTTGGCCTTTCGAAGTGTTGGCGAATCGCGAAGCTGCACGGCGGCTCGTTGACGCATCGCTTTGACGGCGACACGCTGCAGACCGTCTTCGAATTGCGGCTTCCGCTGCCATAAGAGCGCAAGATTTGCTATCTTGCACGCAAAGAACAATGGCATCAGCGGCAAGAAAATGAACAAATCTGACTTTCAGCTCACCGACGACCACATCGACTCCATTCCACTTTGGTACGCAATCGTCCCGGTGGTCACCCTGATCGCATTGCTTGCCGTCAACGTCTTTTTCTACAAAGACGACGCGACCTATGGCCCCAACCAAATTGCCTTGGTCGTCGCGGCGATCGTCGCGGGACTGTTTGGATGGTCAATGAAAATTCCGTTCAACAAAATGCTCGACGGCATCAACAAAAGTATCGGATCTGCGCTGAATGCGATTCTGATTCTTCTGATGATCGGTGCTCTGGCTGGAACGTGGATGATGAGCGGTGTTGTTCCGGCCATGGTTTGCTACGGCTTGAAAATTCTCACCCCGGAAACGTTTCTCGTCGCTTGCGTCATCATTTGTTCGCTCGTGTCAGTCATCACCGGCAGCTCGTGGTCGACGATCGCAACGGTGGGGATTGCGTTGCTTGGCATTGGCCAAGCACTTGGTTTTCCGATGGCGTTGACCGCTGGAGCAATCATTTCTGGTGCCTACTTCGGAGACAAAATGTCTCCTCTTTCGGACACGACGAACTTGGCACCGGCGATGGCGGGAACCGATCTGATTACCCACATTCGATACATGCTCTGGACGACCGTGCCAAGCATCACGATTACTTTGATTGCGTTTCTCGTGATTGGGCTGACAAGAGATGTGGCTGGCGGAGCGACAGTGCAATCCGACGAACTCGTTGCTGCTCTGTCGGACAAGTTCACTATTTCGTGGTGGCTGATGTTGGTGCCTCTGGCGACTTTGGTTTTGGTTGCGTTGAAAGTGGACGCGGTCGTCGCATTGTTTTGTGGAGCAATTCTTGGAGGAATTTGCGCGGTCATCATGCAGCCCGGAGCGATTCGTGAAATCGGCGGCGGAAGTAACTACATCGAGAGCTCTTACATGGCGGTAGTCAACGCGATGAAGGGCAGCATTGAGATCGCAACCGATTTTGAACCTGCGAAAAAATTGATGCAAGCCAAAGGGATGGGAGGCATGATGAATACCGTTTGGCTGATCATCTGCGCCATGTGTTTTGGCGGCGTGATGGAAGCGACTGGTTTGCTCCAACGGATCACACGACCATTGGTATCGGTGGCGAAATCGACTGCATCCTTGGTGGCCACCACAACGGGCAGCTGCCTATTCTTGAACTTGACCGCCTCGGATCAATATCTTGCGATTGTGGTTCCTGGCCGTATGTTTCAAAAGACGTATCAGGACAGAGGATTGGCTCCTGAAAACCTGTCGCGAACTTTGGAAGACGCGGGAACCGTCACCTCCGTTCTGGTTCCGTGGAACACTTGTGGAGCGGCTCAGTCGACGGTCTTGGGCGTTGCGACGCTTTCCTACCTTCCCTTTTGTTTCTTCAACATCCTGAGTCCATTGATGACGATGCTGATCGCGTTGATTGGATTAAAAATCGCGAAACTGAAAGAAGGAAACCCGGACAACGATGACCACGTCGCAGAAGCAACCGGCCGCTAGCAAACTTCTACCTGTTTGGCCGCAAGCGGATTTGCTATAGATCGAGACGTCATCTCTTTTACAGATAGAAGTCTCGCCATGTTCGCTTCCAACCGCTTTGCAATCCTTGCATCTATCTCCATTTGCGTTTTCATTTCATCCACTGAATTGGTCGCGCAAAACCAAGTCCTTGATACTCGGCAAGAGTACGTTCGATCCTCGTCTCCTACCAAAAGTGGTGGACGCGTTATCAGTGAATCGATCTGCGGACAAAAGATGGTTCGCATCGCTCGTGGCCCCGGAACAGCCGCACCAACCAGCGCGAATTCGGAGAAAGCTGCCATCGATCGCACCGCCAACACAAATCGAAATACGAACGCGAACGACGCAAAGTACGACTATCCTGATCGCGGCGATTCAGAGCAAATAACCGCTTATCGCCAAGCCGCGAATCAACCACCGCAACTTCGATTTCCACAACAAAATCGTTTGGCGCAGTGCAACTGCAATGGAATTCCGGTTCCCCCTCAGCAACTGCAATTTCCAACGCAAAACTACGGCTACCAAGGTTTCCAGGGCCAACCAAATCCGACTTATCAAGCACCTCAGCCAACGTTTCAACAGCAAGGCTTCCCTCCGCAACAAGGTTTTGGATTCGGAGCAGCAGGGCAGGGTGGGTATCCACTTCAAGCGGGACTCGGTGTGCCGCAGTTTAACCAAACCGGCGGCAACTGGTGGACTCCATTTATCTCTGGATCAGGTTACTACACACCGCTTTTGAATTTCCGCAACATGCCGCAAGGAACTTATCTTGGACAGGGCCTCATCGGACAGCCGACAGCTTACGTTGACGGTCAGCCGTTTCGAAATCTGTTGCGGTACGTTTCGCCGTGAATTAGAAGGTAGAGAAAGTACCGAGTACCGAGTACCGAGTACCGAGTACCGAGTACCGAGTACCGAGTACCGAAACTGAGCACTGAGCACTGAGCACTGAGCACTGAGCACTGAGCACTGAGCACTGAGCACTGAGCACTGAGCACTGAGTACTGAGTACTGAGTACTGAGTAATGAGTACTGAAACCGCACACCGAAAACCGAAAACCGCACACCTAAAACCCAATCCGCATCTCAGCACCAACCGCGACATGTGACTTGAACGCCGCGGCAAGCGAATCGAGCACGTCGCGAGCCACCATCGAAACGTGGCCAAACTTCTCAGCCGCGAAATCGCCGGCGCGACCGTGAATGTGGACTCCCATCACCGCGGACTCAAACGGCTCGTAGCCCTGCCCAATCAGCGAAGCAATAACGCCAGTCAAAACGTCGCCACATCCCGCTGTTGCCATCCCGACATTCCCTGAAACGTTTCGATATTCTCGCGTTCCGTCGGTTACCAAAGTTTGATGTCCCTTGAGCACAACGATGCATTTCTTATCAGCGGCAAACGCAACGGCAGCAGCCTCCATCTCGTTACGGTTTTCAAACTCCTTATTCGCAAGGTTTGAAAACTCGCCGGGATGAGGAGTCAGAACGGTTGCTCCTTTTCGATTGCCAAACAAAGCATGTGACTCAGCCAACAAGTGCAAGCCATCGGCGTCGATCACGATCGGCTGCTCGACTTCCAAAATCGATTGCAAGAAATAGCGATCAACTTCGCGTCCCATTCCCGGACCGATCGCAATCACGTCAGCGACTTTCAATTGATTCTTTAGGTCTTCAGTCACGGACGAAAAATGACCTTTGCTGTCTCTGCAGGGAACGGTCATCACGCAAGGATCAAAGCTGGCGGCAACACTGGCGATCGATTCAGGAATCGCCGCCGTTACCAGCCCGCTGCCGCTTCGAAGTGCTGCCATCGCCGACAAACTGATCGCACCAGCCATGCCCTGCGAACCGCCAATCAGCAGAACGCGACCGAAGTCTCCTTTGTGAGCATCGACGGGCCGTGGTTTTAACGCCGGAACAGGGACTTCGTTTGCGGCGGTCGCCATCACAATTTCGTCTTCGCGTTTGGTTCCGACGATGGCGATCTCTTTCCCGTCTTCAAAAACGAGTTCGATGAGCTGATTGAGGCTGAGTTGCCCGGAACGAAAATGGCGTGCGTGCTGTTCGAACTTGTGACGTTTCATGTTGGCGGCCTGGATTTCGGTTACAATCTGGGATCAACAATATCTTATAGAAACCTCACTAACGGAAGCGATAATGAGCAGTTGCGTTTTGGCATATTCTGGTGGACTCGATACGTCCGTCATTCTTGGCTGGTTGATGGACGAAGGATACGAAGTCCACGCCGTCTATGTTGACCTTGGACAGCCCGGCGAAGATCGCCAACAGGTACTCGACAAAGCCAACAACGCTGGAGCCAAATCGGCTCGGATCGTTGATGTGCGCGAGGAGCTTTGCCGCGAATATGCGTTTCCGGTCATGCAATGGCAAGCCAAATACGAAGGGCCGTATTTGCTGGGAACTTCGATTGCACGTCCGCTCATTTCGAAGGTCATGCTGCAAGTCGCCAAAGAAGTTGGTGCCACGGCCTACGCTCACGGTGCAACCGGAAAGGGCAATGACCAGTGCCGTTTTCAGTTAGCAGCCGAAGCGCTTGAAGCCGGCATCACCATGATCGCTCCATGGCGAATCAAAAAGTTCCGCGACATGTTCCCGGGGCGTACTGAGCTGATCAAGTATTGCGAAGATCGCGACATTCCGGTCAAAGCTTCTAAGGCCAAACCTTACAGCAGCGACGAAAACTGTTTGCACATCAGCTACGAAGCCGGTGAGTTAGAGCGACTGGACGTGAACGGTGTCGAGCTTGTTGATTTCGGCATGGGCGTTTCCCCTCAGGAAGCTCCTGACAAATCGGAATCAGTCACAATCGATTTTGAATCGGGCGTTCCGGTTTCGGTCAATGGCGAGAAACTTTCAGCACTGGGCATCGTTGAAAAGCTAAATGAAATTGGCGGCCGCAACGGTGTCGGTCGAATCGACATGGTCGAAAACCGTTTCGTCGGCATGAAGAGCCGCGGAGTCTACGAGTCACCTGGCATGACGGTCTTGTATGAGGCTCATCGCAACGTCGAGCAACTTGCGATGGATCGCGACTTGATGCACCTTCGCGATCGCATGGCTCCAGAAGTTGCCGAAATGGT
>CALLUY010000116.1 GCA_938010615.1 uncultured Pirellulaceae bacterium
TGGCGAATTACGATTGGAAGCGATACGGAATTCGTGACGGCTCGAGACTTGTTGATGTCGCTCATTGCGTTTGCGTTGACGTTTTTCAGCGTGCGAAACATTCCCGGAATGCTGGAGCTGCTTCTGCTGCAACGGCTGCCGCTTGATGCAGGTGCTCGTTACGCCGTGGCTTCGATTTTTCGATACATCCTGTTAGTCGTTGGTGTGATTATCGCGCTGGGTTATCTTAAGATTCCGTGGTCGAACTACAGCTGGTTGGTCGCCGCCATTTCGGTTGGCCTCGGTTTTGGTTTACAGGAGATCGTCGCGAACTTTGTTTCCGGATTAATCCTGTTGCTGGAACGACCTGTTCGTGTCGGCGACGTTGTTACGATCGATGGAGTAACGGGTGTCGTTTCCCGAATTCAGATGCGTGCCACAACGATCACCAATTGGGACAATCAGGAGCTGGTCGTGCCGAACAAGGATCTGATTTCCGGTAAACTCTTGAACTGGACGCTTTCGAGCGTCATCAATCGAATTGCTTTAAAGGTTGGTGTGGCGTACGGAACCGACATCGCCAAAGTTCGCGAAATCATCACCAAGATTGTCGATCGTCACCCCGACGTGCTAAAAGAGCCATCCGCCATCATCACGTTCGAAGAGTTTGGCGACAGCAGTTTGAATTTTGTCATCCGTTGCTGCACGACTTCCATCAAGCGACGCTGGAATTTGGTCGATGAGCTTAACTCTGCGGTCAATGAGGCCTTTGAAAGAGAAGGAATTGAGATTCCGTTTCCACAGCGAGTGGTTCACATGGTCCATGAACATTCTGATCTGGCAACGGACTTCGACGAAGACAATAAAAAACGACCGCGAGTCGATTGACTGGCGGCCGTTTGAATTAGCAAAGCTAACTGAGGGAATTAAGTTTCGCCTTCAGTGCTCTCTTCGTCTGAATCAGGACCAGGTGACTCTTCAGCGGCTGCTGCTGGAGGCTCAACAACGTCAACGCTGTTTTCCGCATCCGTAGCACCTTCTGTAGAAGCTGCTTCTCCGCCTTCAACCACAACGTCAGAAACGATTGTTCCTTGGATCTCAGTTCCACCTTCCCAAACGATGTTTTGGCCACCGCTGATGACTTCGCCACCCATAACAGTTCCGCCCATGACTTCGCCACCACTGATGATGTTTTCACCCATGATTGCGCCGCTCATGACTTCGCCGCCACTGATAACATTTCCACCCATGATTGCGCCGCTCATGACGACACCGCCGCCACATGAAGAGCAACCGCTGCTAATTGGCTGATTGTAGACAGGCTGGCTGTAAACAGGAGCGCTGTATGCAGGCTGAGTGTAAGCTTGCTGCTGGTAAACAGGCTGGCTATAAACCGGTGCAGGTTGACTGTAAACAGGCTGGCTATATGCAGGCTGGCTATATGCAGGCTGGCTGTAAACTTGTTGGCTCATCACTGGCGCTGAGTAAGTCGCCTGTGGAGCGTAAGAGCTCATCACTGGCTGGCTGAAACTTGGAGCTCCACCACAAGAAGAACACTGAGCCATTGCAGGAACAGCACTTACTGCGACGGCAGCTGCCACGCAAAACGATACAAACTTTTTCATTAGATATCTCCGGATTGGATTGACGTCACCGTCATAAAATTCAATCTGCACTCGCGGACCGATTGCCGGAGACAGAAACACAGTTGATTCATTCGGCCAGCGTATTTCAAAAGGCCGCGGAGGCCAGCGAGATCTAGAAAGATTCCGGATCAAACTCCCCACCGTCATATTTTGCCAAATATTCCCGCGAGATGGCAGGACCACAACCGAAAAAGTGACCAAAAAGGAGTAGGTAAATTGGGAAACAATCGTGGCGTAATCCCTGCCGCGCACGAAAAAAAGCACGGCAAAAACCGTGCTTTTCGTGGCTTGATTCCGAGAACGCTTGATGCGTCCCGCAAAGATAGGGCTAGGCTGCCTCTTCGTCGGCTTTCTTGACCTTCTTTTTCTTCTTCAAAGAGATCTTTGGAACGCGTACTTTGGGCAATCCATAAACCGGATCCCCTTCTTTCCAACGCTCAGTCTCAATCAGCTTGGTCAATCGCTCCGCACGCGTCATTACATTACGCATTTTCACGGATCCGGCTTTGATTTTCAGGCTCTTGTCGATTGTCATCGGATTTCGTCGGCTAAGGTTTCTTGTGTTTTGAGACGCGACAGTCTACGCATTGAGCCCTGTTGACTCAAGACATTACTTCGCCGTTTTATCGACCATTCCGGGAAAAAACACCAGTTCGGTCGCTTCCTGACGGTCGGGAATCCAATAAAATCGCATCGTGACCAAAACATCCCCAGAAAACCGTGAAAAACAGGGCTCGGAGTCGTCTTCGTCGTGGAGGTCTCTCTTTCTCAACCGCCCGGACCAGACCGCTTTTTCGATGCTGTGGGCCGCCGTTATCCTCGGATGCGTTTGGTATTTCGTGACCGATCGAGGGCTCCGACCCATTGATATCGACGAGGCCGATTCGCAATCCAGCCAGTTTGTGGTCGAAGTGAATTCAGCCAGCGAACACGAATTCGCTTGCCTGCCAGGCATCGGTGAAAAGATGGCTCAGTCAATTATCGCATTCCGTGAAGAGCACGGTCCGTTCGAGTCCATCGATTCGATGACGGAAGTTCCACGACTCTCACCGAGACTGCTCGATAAGGTGCGATCGTTTTTGTATCTTGAGCCGCAAACCCAACCAGCAGACGAAATGGACAATGCAAACGATGGCTAACTTCAATGGATTTCCACCTGGCTTCTTCAAGTTTTACAAGGAGCTCGTCAAGAACAATGAACGTGATTGGTTCAACGCCAATAAGGATCGTTATCTCGATGAAGTCGTAGCACCGT
>CALLUY010000117.1 GCA_938010615.1 uncultured Pirellulaceae bacterium
ATTGGCAATTACGAAAATGGAAAGTTCGGGCCGTTTGAGATGATGAACGTTGACCTGTTAATCAATGGTCACATCCATCGTCCAGCACAACCGGTTCGTCGCGGTCAAACAACGTGGATGAATCCCGGAAACATTTCGCGGCGTTCCCGTTCGGAGCATGCTCGCAATCATGTGCCGACAGTGTTAGAAGTTACTTTTCCAAAATCTGGCTACGATGTGCAAACGGTCGAGGTTCCGCATCAATCTTTCGAAGCGGTGTTTCATCTCGATGATGTCGCGGAAAAGGAATCGGAGGAGCAGCTTTCTGGTTTCGTAACCGGGTTGGCGGAACTGAATAAGCGGCGTACTGCTTCGGGTGCTGGATTGATTGAGTTTTTGGATAAGAATTTGGATTCATACAGCGATGGCGTGGCGACTGAAATTCGCGAGCTTGCCAAACAAGTGACAGAAGGAAACTAGCAATGACCAGTGAAACTATCGATCAACTACAGCGGCGATACGCCAAGTTCAACGAACAGCAGATCCGCGTTCAGGCTCAGCTTGAAGAATCGCAGAAGCGACTCGCGGAATTGCAGGACCAAGTGAAGCAGGAATTCGGCACCGACGATGTCGAGGCGTTGCAGAAGAAGCTTGAAGCGATGAAAAAAGAGAATGAGAAGAAACAGTCCGAATATCAGAAAGGACTCGATCAAATCGAGTCGAAGTTGAAGGAAGTTGAAAGCGAATTTTCCGAAACCGAAGTTGATGATTGAGCGTTGAAGAACATCTTTTTTGAAAACCACACACCGATCGAATGCTCCAATCACCAGAACAACTCCGCAAGCGAATCGACAAGCTTTCATGGCAGCGCGATGAGCTAACCGAAAAAGCGAAGCGAGTCGCTGTCCGCTTGAAGAAGCTCGATCAGCACTTGGAGATTGCTTCCGATGTATCTGACGCACTCCAGCATTTAGGCAAGGAACTTTTCGAAGAAGTCCTCGGCCTAATGGAAGAGAAACTTTCCAAGGCGATCGAAGAAGTTCTCGATCAGCCGATTCGATTCAAATCCGAAGCTGCATTCAAAAGCGGTGCGGCTCACGTTAGCTTTTCTGTTGAACGCGACGGCAACAAAGAGGATGTTCAGCGTGGCCAAGGTGGATCGGTTCAGAATATTCTGAGCGTTGGCCTGCGAATGTTTGCTTTGGCCAATCTGGACGAATCAGAGCATCGGCGCTTTCTGGTACTCGACGAGCAGGACTGTTGGCTACGTCCCGAGCTTGTACCTCGTTTGGTCAGGATCGTTCATCAAGCCGCACGTGAACTGGAGTTTCAAGTGATCATGATCTCTCATCATGACATCGGCCTGTTCGAGAAATATGCCGACAAAGTCTATCGCCTTTCTCCCGAACGAGACGGATTGCAAATCGATGAAGTCGGACAAAGCCCTTTAGAAGACGACTTAGATTGATAGCCTCGTTCTGGTTCGATCACAAAAAAACCGACCCCCAGATGAGGTCGGTTTCAAGTTCTTTCAAATCTGAGTCAGAAATTACTGCTCGAACCTCTTGGTCGGGAACGACCCTTTCAGCAGAACGCCAGGGTAGAGATCCCAAGGATTGGCTTCAATTTCCGATGACAGGTAGCCCGTCGAGACGCTGGTTGCTGAACCGTCAACAACAAAGCCGGGGTTGATGTAACCATCTTTGTTGACGTCTTCGATCGAACGTACACTTCCGTCAGCGAAGACAAGGTTTACGTTTGCACTGTGGTAGGCATACCAGTCACGTGTGTCTTGCAAGTACTGTCCGGGAACGCCAGCTTCGCCCACCTTGCCGTAGGTCTGATTCAAGAAAGCGGTTCGAGGAGTCCCACCGTCAGCCAACAGAATCGCATTTGAACCGTTGGAAACCGAAGGACCATCGTTGAAGCTTTCAGCGACTGGAGCGCCCTGAACAAGACCCAGAACTGCATCGATGTTTTTGTCAAGAATTCCATCGCCTGTGCCTGTCGACTGATCCACGTCACCTTGAGTACCGCAACCAAGCAGTGCAATGGCTGGAGCTGGGACATCACCGGCGTCCAATTGACGAAGTGTCAACTGGCCAAGGCATCGCTGGACAGGATTGTCTCCACTGGACCACCAATCTTTCAGGCCGCCGACGGTCCCGTTGTTGAAGAAGATAGGCTCTGAGCGAACCATGTGCCAACTTGATGCATAGTTCGTGTTGTATCCCTCGACAACGACCTGCTCAAGAGTCGCTCCATTACGGAAACCGACCAACCGTCTTGCCGGAGGAGCTTTCGAACCGGAGTCTCCGGGAGAAAACGAAGAGGAAACGTTCAGTTTCTCTGAACCGAGACATACAGAAGATGGGCAGAGCAACTGTCCGGGGATAACGTCTTGAGCGTAGCAATCAGCGACCCATCCGTACTGGTCAAACGCTCCGTCGCGTACCGAATCAAATGCGCCAGAGCAAAAAGCGCCATCAGGTGAGTTGGCTGCTTTATTCAGCAAGCAAATTGCGAATTGTCGCAGGTTACTTTTGCACTGCGTGGATCGTGCTGCTTTGCGAATTGCAACAAAGGCTGGGAATGCGATTCCAATCAGCACGCCAATGATCATGATCACAACTAGCAGTTCTACCAATGTGAATCCACGCTTACGATTTCGAGTCATCAATGTTTCCTTCAATATTGAATAGTTTCAAGTGGTTTGAAGGCGGAAAGATACAGGTCGTTTGTGAAGGCTTGTCGAACAATAAATTTGGATTTGGCGAAGGTTTCGTGAAGATGCCTTGCGAGAACGATCATGATTTCTTAACGATTCGTGAACCTGAACTTAAAGGTTAAAGCCTATTCTCTCCGCCAATCGCCAAACAACCTTTGAAAGAGTTAGTAATGTTTCCCTCGAACTGTGTGGACTCCCCAAACACAAACGCGAAACGTAACCGCAACAACGGCTTCACGCTTGTAGAAATGTTGGTTGTCGTTGCCATCATCGGAATTCTGGTCGGTCTTTTATTCCCCGCGCTACAAGCGGTTCGTCAGGCTGCTCGAAAAACATATTGTTCTGCAAACATTCGACAAGTCATCCTCGCAACGTTGACTTACGAGACGGCACAGATGGTTTTTCCACCGGGAGATGATGGGCAAGGAGCCGGTTGCATCGTTCCTTTGCTCTCGTATCTCAAGCAAGAGTATCTTTATGAACTCCATGGCCAAGGTGCTCAGTCGGGCGACACTTATCGAGACCTGCTACTTGAGATGTCGGAACTGGAAATCGAAACATTGATTTGTCCGGCTTCGTATCCAAGCGAAAATAAGTCGAACATGAACGACTTGGGCGACTTCACGACTCATTACTACGGAATCATGGGGCCTGCTGGGTCGGCGACAGCGTCTGATGGTTCGCACGAATATGACTACGCCGAATTGTCACCCGCAAGTCCCGATGGCCCAATTGCGTTGCAGGGACTTTTTTCTCCGGGGCAAAACGGCAAATTCGTCGGCCGAAGAATTCAAGAAATAAAGGATGGCACTTCCTATTCGTTTGGGTTCGGTGAAATTTCAGGTTTCGAAAACTTAAAAGGAGAACTGGAGCAACGAATCAAGCGTGGCGGTTGGGCCTTTGGTGCCGAATATGGTTCCAATGGATTCCCCCTCCGCGTGCTTAGTTCAAAATCCGTAAGCTTCGGAATCAACACGGACGAAGGGCAAATCAACGACATTTCATTCTCCAGCAACCACCCCGGAGGCGCCCAATTTAGTCTTGTCGATGGCGCTATTCGGTTTGTTGATCAAAACATTTCGGTTGACATTCTGAAAACATTTTGCAGCATCGACGAAGTTGAGAAACCGGAAAAGCTTGACAACTTTTAGCCGCGTTATTCGGACTTCATTTCGTACACGGTTTCGCCGCCGATGACGGTTCGAAGGACCTTTGTTTTCAAAATTTCGTCGTCATCACAAGTCAGCAAGTCGTTGGACAAGACAACGAAGTCTGCCAGCTTACCGACTTCGATCGATCCTTTGATATCTTCTTCAAAAGCAGCCTTCGCATTGTTGATCGTGTAAGATTCGAGTCCCTCTTGTCGCGACATGCATTGTTCGGGAAAGAACGTGACGCCGGGCTTAAGTTGCCGAGTCACTGACGCGAAAAAGCAAGGGATCGGATCGACATCTTCAACAGGAGCATCCGTTCCATTGGTCACGATGGCACCGCTGTTGAGAAGCGATTTCCATACGTAAGCACCTTCTTTGGACCGACGCATCCCAAGCCGTTTCGGAACAAAGACCGCGTCGGAGGTGCAGTGAACCGCTTGCATTGCGGCGATCACTCCCAGTTGGCCGAACCGCGGAATGTCGTCGGGATGAAGATGTTGGGCATGTTCGATTCGCCAACGACGAGATTTTTCGGAGGGGTTGGCTTTGAATTGCCGCTCGAAGATGTCAAGGACTTCCCGGTTGGCTCGATCACCAATCGCGTGAACGCAGAATTGATAGTCGTGTTTGATTGCCAGTGAGGCCGCTTCTTCGACTGACTCGATCGAACGCGTATTCAAACCGCGACTCAATGGCATGTCATCGTAAGGCTGAAGCAGCCAAGCTCCGTGAGGTCCAAGAGCGCCATCGATTGCTCGTTTGATCGCGCGGACGGTAAGGTGGTCGTTCGCATAGCCGATCATTCGAGTCTTCTTCAGGTGCTGCATCAACGATTGGTTGCTGTCTCGAACCATAACCCATAGTCTCGGTTTGACTCGACCGTCGACCACTGACTTGAGGTAATCAATTTGCGCAAACGGCATTCCTGCGTCTTGGAAGCTTGTGATGCCCTTGCGAACACATTCCTCAGATGCCAATTCAGCGGCACGGTTGAGGTAGTTGACGCTGGAGACGATCGTTTTGCTTTGACCTTCATCTTTGTAGCGAGCGCTGTGAATCAAACCGGAGGCTCGTTCACGAAAGACCCCTGTTGCAGATCCGTCTTCGGTACGAAGGATCGTGCCGCCTTCGGGATCCTTTGTGTCGTCTTCAATTTGAGCAATTCGCATCGCGTACGCGTTCGCGAAATCCATGTGTCCGCTGGCGTGCGTTAGCAACACTGGATTGTTCGGTGAAGCTTCCGACAGTGCCTCGTGCGTTGGATAACCTTCGACGTTGGGGGACGGGGCGGAGTCCCATTTTGACTGATGCCAGCCGCGACCGATGATCCACTTCCCTGGCGGAGTAGTCGCTGCGGCGACACGGACCTGTTCAACGATTTCGTCCCACGATTTCGCTTTCGTTAAGTCGAGATTCATACGCATCTCGCCCAGCATCAAAAAGTGGCCGTGTCCTTCGATAAAGCCGGGCATAAGAAATTTTCCGTCGAGGTCGAGCACCTGCATATCGGCTTCGATCAGCTTTGAAATTTCATCTTTCGATCCGACTGCGGTGATGCGACCGTTTTTGACGACCAAACATTCCGCTTTTGGATTTTCCCTGTCCATCGTCGCGATGTTCGCATTGATGACTGCCATGTTCTGCGCCGGCAAAGTTGTCGAGCAAAGCAATGTGATTGCGACAACAAACGTATTCAGTACGACGAACTTCATTTCGTTTCTTTTGGCTTAGTTTGAAATAGAAAGTTGCTTAGAGCCGATTTCAAAATTTGTGGCTGCGGCGTCTCGACGCAATCTAAGTTAGCAAATACTGTGGCGAGACGCCCCAGTCACAATAACAATTCGGTTTTGAAACCGACTCTTATTTGAAACAGAACGTTTTCTACTCAATTCGTTTGAAATTACCATTCTGCCCAGCATCGAATTTAAACTTCAGAGCCGTAACTTTGCCGTCATCGTCAGCGGTGAACGAAATTGAACCAGCGGATTTGAGCAATCCAAATGTGTCATCCGCGTACGCACGCATTTCCATGTTTCGTCCGAGATTCTTTAGCCACAGTTTGCCGTCGATGAGGCTGACTTCGTGGTCGCCTTCATACTTGCCAACAAATCTTTTCACCTCGTCTTCTGTGAAGTCGCGTTCCTTGGCGTAGGTTCCCTGGGTGACGGTTGTGTCGAGATTGCGAATCCAGATATTGCGAAAGCGAACGGGATTTCCGTGGTCTTGCAGCCCGATAGGTGCTTCCGTTTTCTTTGGGTCGTAGTCGTAGTGCAGAACCCATGATGTCGGGCCGTAAGGTTCCGAACCATGTTGCACGACCACACCATTGTGTAGCACGGTAATCATTGCCGGAGATGTGAGGTTTTTGTCTTCGTCAAATTTGGCCATGCGAAGAATGATGTCGTAAGATTGCCACTGTCCTGGTCCTCGACTGGCGTTGACCATCGGAGGGTGCTGGCCGTAGATCGATGCTGCCCCGCCATCGGCGTAAGTCTTGTTGTCGAAACTGTCGAGTACCTGAACTTCGTATCCGCCTGGGAGGAAGACGCCGCTGTTGCCTCGGCCTTGGCTGTTGCCTTTTACGTTCGCAGGTGAGGCCCACTCTACGTGTAGTTGGCAGTCAGCGAATTTCTCTTTCGTGTAAATGAATCCACTGCCTTTGACGCATTCCATCACGCCGTCTTTGACAATCCACTTTGGTTCTTTGCCGTCGGGGCCATCCCATTTTGAGAGGTCCGTTCCATCAAACAGTTTGATGGCGTCTGATGGCACAGAAGACTTTGAAGCAGCTTCGCCAGGATCGACGACTTTTGGCTGAGGACGATTATTGTCGTGAGCTTTCCAACCGCTTGATAGTTGGGCATGAGACGTACTGCTGCAAACCGTAAGGGAGACGATTGCCAAAACAGTAGATATAGTTTTCAAGAGATGTTTCCTGCAAAGAAAAGTAGGCTTGGTAGACTGGCCATCAAATTATAGACGGCGTTCGACCAAGCAGCCACATTCTTTGCAATTCCTGCGACTATACAAAATCCAACTGTTCCTGATAGTTTTTGCGGAAGCCCAACAAATCAAAGACGTTGATGGTTCCATCAAGATTGAAGTCGAGTTGATCGCGACCGAAGCCGCCGGTACTTACTCGGTCACCTCAACGACACCGTTGCCGTCTGAGGAGTTTCCTGCCGCATTAATCACGGTATAAGTGAACGAGTCGGTTCCAAAAAATGTCATATAAAAAAACGTGCTCAGCAATTGCAGAACACGCTTTAGAAAATTGGATTGTTTGTTGAGCTTATCGTCTGCGTCGACGAACGAGGCCCATTGTTGCGACTCCAAATAGGATCAAGGTTGATGCTGGTTCCGGAATTGCTGAAACGACGGTAACTTCCGTTGAGCCGTACGCTGCAACCGAATCGGCGACGAACGCGTCTGCAAACAATGAAAAGATACCGGCTGTGTTCGTGTGATCGTCCAGTGTGAACGTTGTCACGCTTCCCAAATCGCCAGCGGTTACTGTCAGAGTTGCAAGTGTGAGTTCGTAAACGTCAGGAGCAGTTGCAGCGATCTCAATACCGTTTCCATTTGAAGTATTGCCATTAACGTCGACGCTGCTTCCGACAAGCGCGACGCTATTGGCTCCGGCGTCGTCAAAGATCGCTTCGATTGCTACATCTGATGCAGAAGCGACTGTTGATCCAGCACCGCCGGTAAACGAGCCAAAATCCGCATTCAAGCCGAATGCGAAAAGTCCATCGTTGCCACCCACGGCCAAGCGAGCGACATCGCCGTTGGTGACGGTCTCTCGCAAGAGAAACGTGATGTCGACAGTTGATCCCTCTACTACCGTGTAGCTAGATTGCTCGAAAGCAAATTCGTAAATTTGTTCTGCTTGAGCGTCCGCAGCGAACACGAATGACGCAGCGATTAATGCAAGCGAGAAAAGACAAGTCGGCTTATTCATGATTGATACCATTCGGAACACTTTGGAGATATTCCGATAGGATAAGTCGAGATCAAATCATGCGAAAAAATCGATCGACTGAATTGGCACTATCTTGAAAAAGCCTTTTCTGTATTACGCAAAATCCAAACGATCCAGATAGTTCTTACGGAAGAACAACAGATCGAAGGTTGAAATAACGCCATCATTGTCGCGATCGAATCGATCGTCAAAATTGGAATCGCCATCCGCGGCTAGCCAAGTCTGACGCAAACGAAGTAGGTCGAGCGTTGTGACGATTCGATCGCCATCGACATCGCCAAAGAAGCGGAAGAAGTTGTCAGCAGCGGTGTCTCCGTAAACGAAGTTACCTCCAGCAGTGCCATCTTCGTCGCCATCCAAGGCAGCACCCGTCGATGTTGTGACTTGATCGCCGAACACAGTGAGCTGGTAGTTGCCGTCAACAAGTGACCCACCCGCCGCAACGAATTCTCCAGGACCGTACGTCAGCGTGACGACCGATTGGCCACTGCTATTGTCAATGGTTGCCACAACATCAACTGTACCGCCGCCGGGTCCGCGTTTGATCAGTTCAAAAGCACCAGGGTTGATGGTCACGATGTCGCTAAATGTGATCACGTTGTTTCGAAGCATCGATCGTTGTGTATCGCCGCCATTGATGGCCACTTGAACAACTGGATTCACTTCGATCACATCAATCGTCAGAACGGATTCAGTCGATAACTCGCCATCGGAAACGAGGACGCGAATTGAGTATTGTGGCTGTTTATCGAAGTCAATGTTGGTGCCCGCTTTGATGCTCAACGAATCGCCCTGAATCAGGAATCGATTGTTGTCTGCGGAACCAAGACCATCGACCAGTTGGAAAGTGTGCGATGTGTTATCAACGTCTTGACCAATGAGCGTGCCAATAAACACGTTGCTGGATGTGTCTGCATCTTCTCGTACCGAGTTTGTCAACAGGAAGGCACTGATTGGAGCGTCATTGCTGGCAGACACGACAACGGTAACGGCGCCCGTTGCTGTATTGCCGTTGGTGTCACTAATTGTATAAGTGAAAGAATCGGTGCCGACGAAGTTATTGGCCGGAACGTAATCGACCGTTCCGTTTGCATTGATCGTTGCGGTTCCGTTCTCAGGCGTGCTGACGCTGTCGAGCGAAATCGTTTCGCCGTTGGTTTCGGTGTCATTGGCAACGACATTGATGGCGACTAATTGATCTTCTCCAGTGACAGCAGAGTCACTAACTGCATCGATTCCGCCGGTGTCAGGGACGATTGCCACGCCAGCAAGAACAACATCCTGAGTTCCATTGATTGGGTCCACGTTAATCGTGATTCGTCCATCAATGTCACTTGTGATTAGCTGCGCGTATTCAGTGAGCTCGCGATTACTGTTGCCAACTTGATCGTTGACGAACAGTTCGCCCTTGTTGAATCGTTGCTCAAAAACGACTGCGCTTCCCAATCCTTGAATCGAAACGGTTTGCTCAATCGAATCGAAGATCCCTTCAGCGGACATGACGTAGACGAGGTAGTCTGTTGAAGCGACCAAGTCAGAGTAGATCAGTTGAACGGATTGGCCGCTGGTTTGGATTTGGCCATCGACATTCGCCAGAGAGTTGGGGTGCATCGGAATCGTGTCAGCGTTGACGGCGACATCGAGTCCAGTCCACGTTCCGTTGACGGTCAGATCGACCGGAGTCGCTCCGCCCTGTTCGTTATTCAAGTCGCCAAAGTTCGCATTGGATCCGTTGGATACCGTTAGCCAGTCGAGCGGCGAAGCGCCAGTTTGATCGAAGTCCACGCCGATCAGATCCGATGCGGTAACTGCCTTGAAAATTGCCGTGTCGTTGAGAGTTACTTGATTGCCGTTGCCGTCATCAGAGTCAACGTAAGTGAGTTCGATTTGGCTTCCGACTTCTACCTGAATCGTCCCGTCATTGATAACGATATTCGAATTTGCTGACTCCAGCGTGAAATTGTATTCGCCTGGCGAAGTCGGTGCGACGGTCAAAGTTTCAGTGTCGCCAATATCTGAAGTAACCGTCAGCGTGATGTCGCCCGTTGCGTTGCCATCGAGCAAGCTAACGTTGATCGTATCGCCAACAAAGTACTCGTCGCGATTAAATCCAATTTCACTTTCCAGAGCGAGGAATTCTCCACCGATCGCCTCAATCTGTGAGCGATAGATCGAAGTACCACTCCACCAACCTGTCGTGCCATAGACGCTGTTCCGCGTTGTTCCGCCAGAGACGACTGCTCCGATGACCCATTCGCCGTTGACTTGGACCAACATTGGGCCACCACTGTCTCCGGGGCCTCCCATGCCTTCGAACTCCAGTGGTATTTCGCTTCCAGTGCTGCTGTTTGCCAACGTGCCATCATCAAAGTCAGACGTGAAAATGTTAGCTCCGAAATCAATCGGTGCTGCCGCACCATAGGCATCAATAATGTTTTCTGCTGCCCACCGCATGCCGTCAGGCGTTGGGTCACTACCTGCACTGCCGACTCCATTTCGTCCGTAGCCAATCCAAAGAGCTACAGATCCGACTAAGTCGTCTGTCGCATCAACAAAACGCATTGGCGTAGCGACGGAAGCGGGAACATCGCCAACGAGCGTGTGTAAGCTGACGTCTCCTCCGTCCAAGAGATTACTTCCAGCGTCGCCACCGCCGGGGTTGATTGAAGTGGCAACGTCGATCGTGAAGTCGGGATTGTTGCGGTCGTCACCGAAACTAATCGAGTCACCTGCTCCGATTCCGCAGTGCCTTGCGGAAAGGAACGCATTCGGGGCAATTAAAGTCCCAGTGCAACCGACAGAAACAAATACAACAGCATCGAATGGTGCAGCGTATGATCTTGCTCCATCAGGTCCAATTTCATCATTGATGACGACCCATGGATGAACATCGACTTCGGTCAACGGGTCAGCCAACTGTTCTGCGACTGCAGATCCTTTTGCTTCTCTGGCGAAAATTCCGCCATCAAATACGTTCACCCAAGTTTCGTGTTCGCTAACGAGTTCTCCCTGCGGGTTCACAACAGAAGTTTCAACAACCCACGCGAGTCGAGCTTTGTTGCCTGCGTAGAACCAGGCCGAATGAGTACTGGACTCCATCAACGTTGGCTTGCCCAGCCCGCGAGTCGCTGCCGCAATCGCTGCTTCCGAAGAGATCGGCGTCGCATCGTTTGCATAGCCTCTGAGGTCTTGCTGAGTATTGTCGCGCACGTTCGTGATGTCGCCGCTCTCATTTTGAACGACCGTCACAAAAGAGTTGTAAACCGGAAGCCCATTCCAAAGTTGTTGGTAGACGGTTGTTGTTTGGCCGTTAGCAGTTTCGGTGGCGACCTGAGTTAGCTGGCTGAGCCCTTTCTGCAGTGTCGCGGTATCCTCAGTGGCGGCTAGGTGTTGACGAATCGCTTCGGTCGGTTGTATGGCGACTTGGTCGCTCGCAGCATGAAACATTCCAACTGGTGCGATGCTCACGCCGAAATCAGCGGCCAGCAAGTTGCGATCTTCAAATCGTTGGTACTCGAGGCTCGATCGATTTCGCTTGTTGGGCGTAGCGTTAATTTTTTTCCGTTGAGCCATGGGAGTTCTCTGTCTGCGTAGAAATGAAGCTTTGATCACTAAAACAATAAGGTTGATATTATTTGACATACAGAGCAGATTCAATGCTCACGTTCAAAACAGGGCGAAATCTGTGAAAGAGTGTCCAGAAAGGTCTATTCGTCGAAGAAAGTCAGTGATTTAACGTTCCTTGATTGCTGTCGGTTCCGTTGTTGAACCGATGGTTGATGGATGCACGGCGAAAGCGACAATTAGATCAGTCTCAAAGAAGTCCCATATAAGTCAGTAAGCGATCGATGTCCGAGCATTCGCCTTTCAAACAAAACGTCACCGGTCGCGGCTCAAGCCTGCGGATCGTGAGCCGTTTCGAAACGGTGAAGCGAATCGACGACGAAGAAGTCATCAACGATCCGGAGTACATCGAGTCGCTCGGTCAGAAAGTTGCGACAGAGTACTTCGAGGACACTTCGAATTCTGTCGTCAGCGAAAACAACAGCCCCGACGTGCCCTTTCGCTACAGCCTCAATCCGTATCGAGGTTGTTCGCATGGCTGCAGCTATTGCTACGCCCGGCCCACGCACGAATATCTTGGACTCGGACCGGGGCTGGATTTCGAATCGAAAATTGTGATCAAGCCCAACGCGGCGGAGCTGTTTCGGAAGTGGCTTGTCGAAGGGCACCACAAAGGCCGCGCTGTCGAACCAGTGATGATCTCCGGTGTGACAGATTGTTACCAAGGCTGTGAGAAACAGTTTGAACTCACACGACGGTGCCTGGAAGTTGCACGCGACTTTCGCTATCCCGTTCAATTGATCACAAAGAACGGTTTGATCCGTCGCGACCTAGATTTGATCGAAGAGCTCGCATCAATGCAACTGGTATCCGTTGCGATCAGCATCACAACGCTTGACCAATCGTTGACTCGAATCATGGAGCCACGTACGAGCGCTCCGCAGGTGCGGTTGAACACGATTCGGCAGATTGCTGACACGGGTTGTCCGGTGATGGTCATGGTGGCTCCGATCATCCCCGGCATCAACGAACAGGAAATTCCGAACGTGCTCAAAGCAGCAGCGGAATCGGGCGCCACGCGAGCCGGTTACGTGGCGCTGCGATTGCCGCTAACGGTCGAGCCTGTTTTTCTTGAATGGTTGGAGCAACATTTTCCTGATCGCAAAGAGAAAGTCATCGAACGGATTCGCACGATGCGCGACGGAAAGATGAATAGCTCAACGTATGGCGAACGAATGACCGGCAAAGGAGTCTGGGGCGATCAGACTCGTCAGTTGATGACGACGTTTTGTAAACGATATGGACTCGATTGCGGCGTCAGCTACGGTAAACCAACCGAACGTCCGAAGTTGCGATGCGACCTGTTTCGCGTTGTTGAGCGGAACGGCAATGTTCAGGGTGAACTTTTTTGATGAACCGTTTTCGTGAGCTTTCGTACAGTAAGTTACGCCGCGATATTGTTAGCTGACTGATGGAGGGATCGGTTTGTCACAGCTCGCCACCACAACTCGTGAACCTTCGAGTCGTCTTGAAACGATGAAGCGGATCGCATTCTGGCTGTTGGTGGTGTTGTTCTTTAAAGTGCTCGGCTCGATCATGCTGGAGTATCGGAATTACTTTCCGGCCAACTTCGATGCGAACTTTCTTTTCGGCCGCGAGGCATTCTTTAACGGTAGCTATCGTTTTGCTTTCTACGCTCACATCATCAGCGGTCCAATCACATTGCTGATCGCCGCGTTTCTGATGTTCAGTGGAAAACGGAAGTCACTGCGTCATTGGCATCGGAAGTTGGGAAAAACATTGGCGTACCTCGTTCTGTTGGTGATGTTGCCCAGTGGATTCGTGATGGCGACGCGTGCGATGACGGGCCCAATCGCTGGAGCCGCGTTCTTTGTGTTGACTTTCATCACAGCTTTCAGTGTCATCGTCGCTTCGTGGCACGCCAGCCAGCGTCGGTTTGCGATTCATCAAGTCTGGGCGACGCGCAGCTTCATTCTTCTTTGCTCGCCGATGTTGCTGAGGATGATGACGGGAGCCACGATCGTTTTCGATGTCGAAGGTGAATGGACTTATCGATTCGCGGCGTGGGGCAGTTGGTTGATTCCGCTGACGGTTTTCGAAGTCAGAAGATTGTTTCGGCGGCGTTTGGTTTGTGGTTCACTTAACGATTCATCAAAGGGAGCGTTGTCATGATGCGAATTCGAAACAGCGTTGGGTTCACGCTGGTAGAACTGTTGGTCGTGATCGCGATCATCGGAATCCTTTTGGGCATGCTACTGCCCAACGTTCGCAGGGTCGGAGAGGCCTCAAGGCGAACTCAATGTCAGAACAATTTGCGGCAGATCGCGTTAGCGAATTTGAACTACGAGTCAGCCCACATGTGTTTCCCCGCGTGTACCGGAATTGGGAATTCTGATCTCGGAAGCAGTCGTCGAATGAGCGGATTCGTTGCGATCATGCCATTCCTCGAGGCGAGCAATATCTACGAGCAAATCAGCAAGCCCAGTGTCATTGACGGAGTTGCGTACCCTGCGTTTCCACAATTGCAAACGGTGGGATACGCGCCTTGGGAAACGCGAATACCAGGCTTTCTTTGTCCAAGTTTGACCGACGAAAGGGAAGGCATAGCCCCGATTCACTACGGCCTTTGCATTGGCGACCGTGCTCGAAACGTCGGCTCGCCAGAAAAGCTCCGCGGCGGATTCGGTGGTTCTCTGCGTTGCAAGTTCGATGACATCACCGATGGTTCCAGCAATACGATCATGGCTGGCGAAGTCGGTAGCCACATCGATAAAGCATCCGAGAATCCTTACGCGATCAACCAGCCAGAATCCATTCTCGAAAGCCCAAGCGAAGTATTTGCTTTAACTTCTGGTGACGATGAGGGCTGGACTTATTCCAAAGGCGTGGCCTTGGGAGCGGTAGGCCGCGGCGGACATTGGGCTGACGGCCGAGCGGGCGTGGCGTTGTTCAATACAATCTTGTCACCGAAAAGTCCCAGCGCTGCGGTTGAAGGAAGCGTTGGTGTCGACGGAATTTATTCCGCCAGTGGACCTCATCCAGGAGGCGCTGGTTTCGCTCGGTTTGATGGATCAGTTTGCTTTATCGGTTCAGATATCGATGCGGGAGATTCATCAAGTCCTACGCTCACCGAAGAACAGTTAGCCGATGGTGCGACGAGTCCCTATGGAGCGTGGGGAGCACTTGGCGCGATCAATGATGGAGTGGTGGTTGATGAATATTAAGCCAACAGGATTCGCCAGTCGTCGAGGGGGTGCTGACAACACTGACTTCTAAAACTCGATTGCCGAGAATGTAATACGCGGATGCGCGGAGTTCGCGCATGTCCTCTGTGATCTCCGTGCCTCCGTGTTTCAAAACCTCGCGCAACTACTTGCCCAAACGCTTTGCCATGATTTCGAAATGGTAGACAAAGTGTCCGCCCATCATGAACGGGATCGCTCGAGCAGAAAGGCCTCGACCCGAAGCGGTGCCGGTTCTCGCAAGTTGCTCTTCGCCAAGCCGCCGCAACATCAACCCGTTTGACTTTCGCAGCGTTGCAAATTCTTCAATCAAGTCCGCCATCGAAACGTTCTCGTAGTCGAGTCCCGCGACATAAGAGTTTTGTTCGAAATCTGGATTCGGTGTTGAATCCCCGACAGCAATTCGCAGCAAACGCGTTGCGAAAATTCGTTCGGTGTCAATCAAGTGACCAACCACCTGTTTCAAAGTCCACGTGTACGGATCGTGGAGTTTTGTATCTTCTCCGGCCGGCAGGTTGCCAAGCAATGATTCAAGCTCAGACGGCTGCGAATCAAATTCTGCCCAGAAGTCGTCCGGAACGAACTTGCTAATGTAGGTCTCGAAGTATTCAAAATACTCTGTGGTCTTAGGTCGTGTGATCATGTTCATTGCAATTGCGTTTCGTTCAGATTGATTCAAGGGTTTTGAAGTATACCTCAACACCGTTCACAGTTGCTACAATGTGCAACCACCAACTCACACAGGCGACAAAATCCATGGGAACTTTTCTGATCGCAATCGGTAGCTTCGTCGGATTCATTGTTGCCTATCATACCTACGGTCGCTGGCTGTCAAAGAAAGTGTTCGCGCTTGATCCCAATGCCGTCGTTCCCAGTTGTGAACTGGAAGACGGAGTCGATTACGTTCCTTCAAAGAAATCGATCGTCTTCGGTCATCACTTCACCAGCATCGCTGGCACGGGCCCAATTGTTGGCCCTGCAATCGCCGTGTTCTGGGGCTGGCTGCCGGCACTATTGTGGGTGATCTTTGGAAGTATTTTCATTGGTGCCGTTCACGATTTTGGAGCACTGGTTGTCAGCTTGCGAAACCGTGGCCAGACAGTCGGCGAAGTCGCGGGACGGCTGATTTCGCCCCGAGCCAAACTGCTGTTCCTGTTGGTATTGTTCTTCGCTCTAACGATCGTGTTAGCAATCTTTGGGTTGGTGATTGCGGTCATTTTCAAGTTGTACCCGGAGTCCGTTTTGCCGGTTTGGGTTTCACTTCCGATCGCGATCATGATCGGTCGAATGATACGTGGAGGCACGACGAATATCTTGCCGTTTGCGATGGTTGGCTTGGCAGCGATTTACGGATGCGTTTGGTTCGGTGCCTACGTGATGCCGATCTCGTTGGACAAAATTGTTGGCGACAATTGGCCTGGCGAATGGAACGCGACGCTTGTCTGGACGTTGGTCCTGTTTGTCTACTGCGGGATTGCTTCGGTGCTTCCTGTTTCGGTTTTGCTTCAGCCTCGCGACTACATTAACTCATTGCAACTATATGTGGCGCTCGCACTGCTGATGGTTGGGCTTGGAATCGCAACACTTTCCGGGCAAGCAGATCTGTTCACTTCGACCCCAGTCTACACCGGCAATGAGCTTCCTCAGAATTCGCCGCCGATTGCTCCGTTCCTGTTCATCACGATCGCCTGCGGAGCTGTCAGCGGTTTCCATTGTCTGGTCAGTAGCGGCACCAGCAGCAAACAGATCTCCAAAGAAACCGATGCACAGGCGATCGGCTACGGCAGTATGTTGCTCGAGGGAGCATTGGCTGTAATGGTGATTCTGGCATGTTGCGCTGGCGTCGGAATGGGGAAGTTCGATCGCGTTGCACAAGGCGATGGCATTTTTGCTCCCAGTAAGTACGTTGCTGCGGTGGGAGCAGATGAAGCCGCAGTTGTCGGAACGGAAGCGTGGCGAGCCAAATATCAAACGGCCGGCGAATGGAAAGATTTTAAGCTTGGCGCGAAAGTCGGCGCTTTCGTCGAAGGAGGCGGCAACTTCCTGTCAGCAGTTGGAATTCCGTTGAAGCTTGGCATCGCGATCGTCGCCGTCTTGGTCGCCTGTTTCGCAGCAACGACTCTCGATTCAGCGACAAGACTGCAACGCTACGTCGTGCAGGAGCTTGGCCAAACGCTCTACATCAAACCGTTGACCAACCGTTACGTCGCGACAGTATTTGCGCTCGCGCTCGGGTTTTGGATTGCGTGGCAACCGGGAGCCGGAGGCGTGCGCGGAACCGGAGGTTTACTTTTGTGGCCGTTGTTCGGAGCCACGAATCAGCTGCTTGCAGGATTGGCTTTGATGGTGACCACGTTTTACCTCTGGCGTCGCAACAAGCCCGTTTGGTTTGTTGTGCTGCCGATGATCCTGATGTTGGTCCTGCCATTTTGGGCGTTGATGTGGCAGCTGACGAATCTGTTTAACTTCCAGGACAAGTTCATGTTGTCCATCGTGGCGATCATCACGCTTGGGCTTCAGGTCTGGATGGTTGTCGAAGCCGCGATTGCATGGCCGAGGGCGAAAGGCGTACTGGAAGCGAAATTGCCCCCACTGGAAAAAGACAAGTTCAGTGCCGCCGATGGCAGAAGCTGTTAACGTGGAAGTAGCCTGGTTGAACGGCCAGTGAGAGTCGCCCCTTGCGTTGCAGGGAAAACGTTTTTCTTGGCTTGAACACGATTTCAATTGAAAATCGTATTGGAGCTTGGGACATTGGAGTTCATCATCGGTATCTGTTGTTGCTAGAGCCGGTTTCAAAACCGAATTGTCATTGTGGCTGGGGCGTCTCGCCACAGGTTTTGAATCCGGCTCTAAGCGAAACCTCCAAACTCAACTTCTACAGGCACGCCGCAAATGGACGACTTTTCATCTGACGTATTCACAACGGGCGTTCTTCCTCTGGGAGTTGCCGTCGACGGATCTCTCGAAGTGGACGGAGACGAGGATTGGTTCAAAGCAACCCTAAAACGTTTTCACGACTACCAAATCGAGTTCCGTTCGCTTGACGGATCAATAACCCCGCAAAACAATCGACTTGCAGAGCTCACTCTGTTCGACGATGCGGGACGGCAGTTCGGCAGCTCGCGATCCGTTTCCGACGGCTCAGGCTTTTTCGACTCCGCAATCTTTAAGTATGACGGCAATGGCGGGACTCATTTCTTCGGAGTCACCGCGATCGAGTACTTTGACGATCCCCGATTTCCGCCCGAACCTTCGTCTGGGGACTATCGACTGCAGCTGGAGACATACGACGCAATTGGCGACTCCATCGTTGCAACAGATGCCATTCGGTTCTTTGATTTCAACCGATCAGGTTCACGCATTGACAGCGAAACGGATCTGGACAGCGTGTTTCACCGGTTTCCCGCGGGGCAATCCCACACGATCGAAGTCCTTGGAGCGGACACTGGGAATGGGACTTTGGCCAATCCGAATCTGCGAGTCTTCGCTCGCGGTTCCGACAACCAAACCCGACTTGTCGCGCAGGACAACAATTCAGGCACCGGGAAAAACGCCAGACTAACACTCCCCGCAACTGACGAACCAGTCTTGTACACAATTCAAGTTTCCGGGATTGGAGGAACAGGAACTTACGAATTGCGGTCGTCTTCTTTTGATGACTTTGCGGAAAACCGAAACACAACGGGCGTGCTTCCGGTAAACGGCGATGGAACCAGCGCTGTGTTTAATTTTATAGAGGACACCGACTGGTTCCAATTCGAGATGCGGCCTGGTCATCGATATGACTTTTCGACTGACGGAGAAAATCGACAGATTCAACTTTTTGATCGCAACGGAAACTTCGTCGCGGGAGGCTTTGGTTCGTTCCAACGTAGAAACTCCGACCAGACCAGTTCGGAATTTTATATCGCGGTCACAGGCAAGTCGTTCGAAGTCGACCAATCCTATAACGTTCAGGCTCAAACGCTGGACGACCGAGCATCAACCGCCGAAGACGCCCGATTTTGGGACCTTGATGAGTTTACTTCTAGCCTCGGCGCGATTGAAACGGGCGGCGATCGCGATTGGCTTCAACTTAAATTGGCCAAGTTCGGTCACTACACGTTTACAAGTCAGGGCGTCGGTGAGTTTTCACTTTCGAATCCTGCCGTTACCGTTTACGACGGCAACCTGAACGTGATTGGCAGCAGCGAGGACGGAAGCGTCTTCCTGAGACCGACGGAAGACCAGCCTGTTTATGTTGAATTTCGTGCGGCCGACGATAGCCAAACGGGAAGCTACCGTTTCGGCGTGACCACCGACCGGGCGGGCAACGATACATCGACAGGCTGGACTGTCGATCTTACCGATACCGGTGGAAGGATTCGAAGCGCCATCGAATACGACGCCGACGTTGACTTTCATCGCATCGCGCTAACCGCAGGTAAATGGTATCGGTTCGACATGACCGGTGGCGGAGGGTTCTCTCTGCAAATTCCGACCGGCCAAAACATCAACCTTTCGGCAGTCAATGGGCAAGGACAAGCTCGTCCGGCTTATTTCTTTGCGTGGCAAACAGGTGATCACTACATCAATGTTCGTCAGGGAGATTTGGCCAGCAACTTTACCGACGTCGGTGGCTACGAGTTCAAGATCTTTGAGGATTCAAGGAGAAGTTTCAACGGCGGCTACCTGATCAATCCGGCGTTGAATGAGAGGATTGGAGATCGTTTGAGCACGAAAACGGGGCTCTTCGGTGAACGGTTCGAAGTTTACTCGACGGTGCCGATGATTTACGAATCCGGCGGTAGCTTACTAACGCTTCAAACTGGGCAGCTCGTTGAACTGGAGGATTTCGAATGGGGCACGCTTCGAGTTCCACTGAATTTCAACGGCAACGGCAACGTCTGGTCTCGAGCATTTCGGACGGTTTCCGGTTTCGCTGACACTTCCAACTGGATCAACTCAACGGTCTCGGGATATGTACCAGCCAATGCGGTCCGCCGTGCCGATGGTTACATTCAGGATTCCGATCATACGTTTGCTTTTGCGAGTGGGCTGCCAGAGTATTTGGTAGGCGACTCTCGCTTCAGTGAATTTGGTCAACTCAACGCGACGCAACAAGATGCCGTACGCGAAGTTGTTTCTTCTTGGGCCAACGCCAGCAGCGATGTCCACTTTGCAGAAGTCGCTCCGGGAGCAAACAACGACAGTGCAGACACGATGGTCTTCTTTGCCGATCTCGATTCGGAAACGCTCGCGTTTCGACTGGGGGACAATGAGGGCGGCGACTTGATTCTGAATCTGAATTCACCGCTGATGAGCGACCTGTCTCGTGGCAAGCAGGGACGATATGAAGTCGTGCGAGCGGTCGGCTATATTCTTGGGCTGAACTATGTCACTCATGTTGGCCGCAGCAAGACCGTCATGGGGACGCTCGATTCGAACCTCAATCTATCAAGCGTCTTTCCCTCAACGCCTTTGCCCGTGGACATTAACGCTTTGAACAACACTGGGACTCGCCAGTTCCATTCAGGTTCGACTGGCGACGATGTTTATTCGATAACCGATGAGTCAGTTTTTGACACGATCATTGACGGAGGCGGCAACGACACGATTTCTGCGGAAAACTATGTCGATGGTCAAGTCCTGATCGACTTGCGGCAGAACCAACGAAGTTCAGCCTTTGAGACCGCATCGCTTTCTTCGCTTCATATTTCCAATCAGACATTTATCGAAAACGCCATCGGTGGCTCTTTCAGCGATTTGATTGTCGGCAGTCCATTTGCGAATCGACTTGAGGGCGGTCGAGGCCACGATGTGATCGAAGGTGGAGGTGGTAACGATGTGTTGGTGGGAGGCCGCAACAACGATCGCTACGTGTTCAACATTGGCGACGGCTCCGACACGATCCTTGAACAGGGAGAGTTCGGCTTTGATACACTCGAAATCAAAGGTCCGGTTAGCCTGGATTCATTGGCAGACGACATTACGTTTGAGCGAATCAACGATGACTTGTTGGTGCGACTGGAGTTGGATAGCCTTCCGGATCGAGCCAACGATCAGATTTTGATCTCCGATTTTGCAAGCTGGCCATCGCGCGTCGAATCGCTTGAGCTCTCCAATGCGGATGGCAACTTTGCCCGAGTCAGCCTGACTTCAGTTTTCAATCAGCTTTCCTCGGCACGGCAACGTTTTGATCTTTCGGGCTCGTCGGACCGATGGGGCTCATTGGTGACTCCCATCTAGTTGCGATTTTGTCGCAGCAGTGATTTGATCGTTCTCCTCGCGGGTCATGCGGTATTCTCATCGTCACCGTGAAGTTTCCCGAGTAGAGCTCTCATGAACAAAACGAATCATCATTGCCCACCGTGGATGAAGTGGATACTTCTTGCGGCTGGCGTCTACAACCTTGCATTTGGTTTGTTTGCGATTGTATTTCCACGTGCGATGTTCGACATGATCGGCATGGAAGTTCCACGATATCCCGAGCTATGGCAATGCATTGGTATGATTGTGGGCGTGTATGGAGTCGGATACGCGATCGCTGCATTCGATCCTCTCAGACATTGGCCAATTGTTCTGGTTGGGTTTCTTGGGAAACTGTTCGGGCCGATCGGAATGGCTTGGGCTGTATCGAAAGGCACGTTGCCGATTGCGTTTGGAATCGCAAACGTGACCAATGACCTGATCTGGCTGATTCCATTTGCCTTGATCTTGATACAGGCACGCAAACAAGTTTCCTGAAACGCGGTTCCTAGAACATTAGAAGTCGGCATTGCCGGGCGTTCGTGGAAACGGGATCACGTCGCGGATGTTGCCCATTGAGGTCACGAACTGAACGGCTCGCTCAAGACCCAAGCCGAATCCGGCGTGCGGAACGGTGCCGTACTTTCGCAGGTCGGTGTACCACCAGTACTCTTCGATATCGAGATCCTGTTCCTTCATGCGACCTTCCAGAACGTCGAGCCGATGTTCACGTTGACTGCCGCCGATGATCTCGCCGACGCCAGGAACCAGAACATCCATCGCGCGAACCGTTTTTTCGTCGTCGTTGCAGTACATGTAGAACGGTTTGATTGAACGCGGATAGTCGAACAGGATGACTGGTTTTTTGAAATGTTGCTCAGTTAGGAATCGTTCGTGTTCGCTTTGTAGGTCCGTGCCCCATTCGACAGGATAGTCGAACTTCTGGCCACAGTTTTCAAGAATCTCGACAGCGTCCGTGTACGGAAGTCGAACGAACTCGCTACCGATGATTGTTTCAAGGTTCGAGATTAACGATTTGGTCGGATCAATGCGATCGTTAAAGAACTGCATGTCGTCGCCGCAGTTCTTTAAAGCGTCGACGAACATTCGTTTCAGGAACGCTTCGGCGAGGTCCATGTTGTCGGTCAATTCGTTGAAGGCAACTTCGGGCTCAACCATCCAGAATTCGGCAAGGTGACGCGACGTGTTTGAGTTTTCGGCGCGAAACGTTGGACCGAAGGTGTAGACCTTGCCGAGCGAACAAGCATAAGTTTCGGCTTCAAGTTGGCCGCTGACCGTCAGGAACGATGGCTTGTCGAAGAAGTCGAACTTGTAGTTCAGTTTTTCGATTTGATTTTTGGCGATGTGTTCCATGTCCATCGTCGTGACTTGAAACATCTCGCCGGCGCCTTCGCAATCGCTGGCCGTGATCACAGGCGTGTTGACGTACAGGAATCCATCTTCTTGGAAGAACTGATGGATTGAGTTCGTGATGCTATTTCGCACGCGAGCGACAGCTCCGAACGTGTTGGTCCGCGGACGAAGGTGAGCCCACTCGCGGAGCTTCTCCATTGTGTGGCGCTTCTTCTGCAGCGGATAAGTTTCCGGATCAGCCCAACCGTGAATAATAATTTCGCTTGCAAGAATTTCGGTTGCCTGGCCTTTGCCGCCGGATTCTTTGATTTCTCCGACGGCAGTGATGCTGCAACCAGCAGTCAGCCGTTTGATGTCGTCTTCGTAATTGCTAAGCTCCGCTGGAGCGATAATTTGAATGTTGCCTTGGCATGACCCATCGTTGATCTCGATGAAGCTGAACCCGGCTTTGGAGTCACGACGTGTGCGTACCCAACCGCTGACTTTGGCGGCGTTGCCAATGGACGATTCGAGACGAGCTGCTTTGACGGAAGTTCTGTTCATGTTGATTTTCGATTTGTTTGTTGACACCAATCACAACCCGAAGCGTTAGCGAGGAATCGGATGCACCTCGCTAACGCGTCGGGTTGTGATTTCACTTGACCAGCGACAGAATCTTATCGGTGTACTCGCCGATCGGATCCTCAGGATAACGTTCCCGGATGTGTTGTCGAGCCAACTGGCCGATCTGTTGCCATTGTTCACGTTTTTCCCACGCCCGCTCCATCGCTTCGTCGAAAAGCTTCACCGTGGCGCCTTCGGCGATGAACCCCGAAACGTTGTCATCCATCAGCTCGTCGTTGCGTCCGAGGTTGGTTGTGATCGCCATACGGCCGCAGAGCATCGCTTCGGTCACAACCAGCGGAGCACCTTCATAGCGCGACGGCAGCAGCAACGCTTGGTTGGCTTCCCAGATTTCTTTCACGTCTTTTACGTATCCGCCGAATTTCAGTTTGTCCTGCAAGCCATGCATTTCGATCAGCGATTCGAGCTGGCCTTTGTTTCCCTGGTCGTGCCCGTAAAAGGTAACTTCGATCGGTCGCTTCTTCCATTTGTCCTGCTTCATCACATCGACAATGATGTCTTGGCCTTTGGACTGAAAGTGGACTCGTCCTACACACGCGACGCGAAACTTCGGCTGACCGTTTTGCGGCGGCCAAGCGACTTGAGAGTCGTAGTCAACGTTAAACGGATTCGAAACGATCTCTGCGTTGTCATCGAGCCGCAAAGCAATATTGTTCTCGAGCTTCAAACGATTTTCGTTGGAGACAAAGAGGACCTTGTCCGCCTGACTGTACCAGCGCCGGTATTTGTCTAGTCGATCCGCCGGGATGAAGAAAAACGAACTGGCGCACTGAAGATTGATCGCGTAAGGAACTTTGTTGCGGATACACGCATCTGCGATTTCGATTTGGTCGGGATGATAGCCAAGGGTAATCAACACGGCGTCGGGACGATGTGTCGTCAGCCAAGACTCAGCGGTTGCCGCTGGACCGAATTTACTGAGCAGTGCTTTGATGCGCGGCTTTGGTTTGTCGCGTAGCCACAGATGAGCTCCGTGTTTCTCCAGATCTTCAAGTTGAAAGGCTTTGTAGGGCCACCACTTGAAGCTCACGCAAATGTCGTGATTCTCGCGCTGCAAACGTTTCGCGGCCTTGTACCAGAGGACTTCGCTTCCGCCCCAAGGCATGCCGCTCATGCAAGAATAAAATCCAAACTTCACGTGTTACTCTGTCTGTTTATCGGAAAGATTGGGATGGGGTTGGGTTGGAACTAATATTTGAAGTCACGCAACGCCAAGCGACGAATTGCTGTCTGTCTTCAGAGCTTCAAGGTCCGCTTGCTCTGCCTGTTCAATGGCCAAACGCGTTGCTTCGGGCATCACGTTTGGTTCGCGGTAATGCTCCAATGCGTACTGGTAAACGCGATCAAGCAACGGATAGTCTCGATAGAACTGCTCTCGAAGCGATTCTGGGACCACTTCATCGTATGTCGAAACGTTAAATTTCGGAAGCTGTGTCTGAGGCTTGCCGAGCACCAACCCGAGATTGTCGATCGAAGTTTGTAAGTCTTCGAAGATTCCGATGTACACGAATCGATCTTCGAGCTTCTCTTCGTAATTCGCAAGCGTAATGTCTTGCGGCAAGTGATTAAACAACCAATACGGATAAGTTCGCACATAGCTTTCGACGTTTGGGAACTGGTCCCTCAAGTCCACCGGCTCACCTCGAAACCAGAACTGCCCACGAGCACTCCGCCCTTTGGCGAAGAAGTACATCGAAACGACCAAGTCAAACGGATCGCGCAGGATCGTGAAATACTGATCGATCTCCGGATAGTAATAGGGAAGTCCGTAGCCGCGTCCATGATCGAAATGTCCGTGGACGCATTTTACGTTGCCCAGCCAGCAGCCTCGATCGTCTTTCGTTTCCACTCGAGGCAAAACGATATCGCGTGTCTCGTCCTGATTCAGTTTGTGATAGTAGCGATCGAACCAGTCGCGGAGCAGTCGAACCACACTGGTCCCGGCACATTTTGGGATGTGTGTGTAGAGAATTGGTTGTTCAGGATTGTATGGTCGCACTTCATGTTCCAAAGTCGCTGTGAGCCGCAAATTTTAGCCGATGAAGTCGCGTCAGCGTAGCGACAATTTTGGAGAGCTGGGTAAGTTGAAGCCAGTAGCCGGATTGGCAACAACGGTTCAGTGCGTGTGAGTAACGTTTAGCGGCAATGCCGCTTAGCGAAGCCAAAGTCTCGGTGGCATAGGCCTCTGGCCTGTGTTCTGCATGTCCACAAGCCAGAGGCTTATGCCACCTCCCCAGCTGCAACGACCCTACTGAAAAGCCAAAACGAAGGGTGACATCACCTTCATTGAACGGTTTTGCCGTTAAACGAAATACCGTTCAATGAAGCCAAAGTCTCGGTGGCATAGGCCTCTGGCCTGTGTTCTGCATGTCCACAAGCCAGAGGCTTATGCCACCTCCCC
>CALLUY010000118.1 GCA_938010615.1 uncultured Pirellulaceae bacterium
ATGGCGATTGCCAAAAGGCTGGACCGGAATCCAGAAGTGGCAAACGCTTTCCGAGTCGATGAAGGAAGTCGCCGAGGGTGATTCTAGCCGAAGCGTCTTTGACTGGCACACTCATACAGGCTACTGCCCCGAGTGCCAACAAGCCGATTCCTAAATCGGCTGGCTCAGGTTGATCGCACGTCACCGGAGCCAACTGACTTTACTGGCGTCTCAGAATGCAGTTAAAACATGACAAACGCAAGCAAAATTGGCAAAGCCAAAAGCTTGCTAGATTCCTAAGCAACGGCTCAATGATCGAGCAATGACTTGCAAGCTTCAGCCTCACCAATGATACAAAGGCGCGATTTTGCACGGCTCAGAGTAACGTACAGAACCTCTGGATGGTCTTCTCGGTTGTAAGCATCGGCTCCCCAGAAATAGATATAAGTTGCTTCCAAGCCTTTGAATCGTCTAACCGTTTCGATGCAAATCTTTTTCCGGTTTCCCATTTCTCCTTCAATCCATGAAACACCTTTGGGCAACGGATTGGCTTTCAAGAGCGGCGTATAATCTTTAGCTTTTTCACTCGGAACTAAAACACAAATGTCTCCGGGACTTACGCTTTCATTATTCAGCAAGTTCAAAATATGCAGGTGCAGCTTTTTCGCTTGAAGTTTCAACCCTGATTCGGCAATAACTTCGACTGCTTCACCGGGGATAGGCGACGATTCGGTTGGATCGCCTTTGTAAAATTGATACGCGAGATCATGAATGATCTTTGTGTTGCGACAATTCCATGAAAGCGGATAGGGTTCTTCAGTGATTGGAAAATACGAGTTTTTTTCATAGAGCTGTTGATTCGGATCGAAAAAGACGTAGAGGTGTTTGCCTTCATCTTCGCAAAGCAAAGTGTCAATCGCCATCCAGTAATCATCTCGAAAGTCCTGAGCTTCATCAATGATAATCGCGTCGTACTGAATCTTTACGTGAGGGATGGCTTCGTCCAGAGCGTAAGGAAAGCAAACGTCAAATTTGCTTTTGCCAGCGTTGAACTCCAGTGATTCTTTGATGAAATCCCGGCCCGTGTTAGTCAGAGCCACATCGCGGTAAAAGCGGCATAGCTGATGGAAAGACATTGCGTTCAGGTGCTCAATGTCTTGTGTGATTTCGTTTAAGTGGTCGGCAAGTGGGTCGTTGTAGCACAGCAGTAATGTGTTAACACCGGCTTCGGCAAGTGATTTCGCCTTTTCAAGTGCAAGTACCGTCTTTCCTGTTCCGGCACCGCCTGAAATTGCTGCTCTCTTTTGATTGCGGAGTAGTAAGAGCGTTCGAGACTGATCAGTTGTAAGGCGAATTCGCTCCTGTTCTTCATCTGCCAGAACTGACGACAGCGATGGCTTGACTTCTATGCGCGTACAAAGCCTCCGCTTGATGAACTCCATTCCAGCGGTGCCCAACGGAGTCCTCGCAGTGTCATTCGGGTTGTGCCAGAAATCAAATACCGACTCGACCCAAGCTGGAAATCGTTCAAGATCTTCGTCGCAGCCGATTATCTCCAATTGTCGACCTGAACCTTGCAACTGCTGCGCCCCTGCCGAGTTAATATCTGGCACAAGGACGGCATGCCCAAGCGTTGGATTGAGTCCTAACCGCTTCCACTCTCGATCCGCGTTCAAGAAGTCTCGAAACGCGTACTTGGCGTCGAGTGCTTGCTGAAACGGATCCCTAATTGGATTTTCAACTCCATGCCGATCCGTAGATGTCCATTGTCCCGTGGCTGGATCAAAAACGACACCACCACCTTTGACTTCAATCGACAGTACCCCCTTTGTCTTGTGAAAAAGAAGAAAGTCAGTTTCGCCGTCCCTTCGCGTGCCAAAAGAAGTCAACTTGATCCAAGGAAACGAAAAGAGCACAACGGTCTCCGAATCAAGTTCTGCACAAGAGTCGTAAACGTTGCGTTCCGCGCGCGACTTTAGCTTGCGAAGTTCGAGCTCGTTGAGCTGGGGAAAAACTCTTGCCATATCAGTTCTATCAATCGAGGATTGTTACTGTTGGGTGGGGGTATTTGATTTCCGTCGGTTCGCCACTATCAAGCTGAATTTTGAGCTTTCGAAATGCCTTGAATTCTTTGATGGAGATTACTTCACCTTCGCCAGATTCCGCGATTGAAACACGGCTTCCCTCTTTGGGTACAACAGCTCCTGCTCCAAGTGTTTCAGTCGCAAGCTGTGTCCAACCGGAATCCATTCGGTACTCGGTAATCAGTTTGGCAGGATTCTGAAATACGTGAACGCATGAACGCTTTGGTTCGTTTGCAAATTCAACAACGTACAGCCAATGCATGTCGCCGTTTTCTTGACCGAAAGCCAACTGTGCCGGAGTCAGCCGAATCCCAGATTCTCCCCACGCGCCTGGCAAGCCGACTACGGTAATTAGCCGCTCGACCTCACCATCAGGTTTCGACTTGGACTCAATGTCAATTCTCGACTTGGACTCAGCCGATTTGCATGCTGACCGAACCAGATTTTCTTTCTTCAAAACAAACTCGACGGCAGAGTTGTGAATCGGGTTATCAAATTGTCCTGAAGTCGGAGCGGTCGGGTTTTTAATTTCGCCGCCGCCTACATACGAAACAGCCCTACCAGCCCGTGTTCTATTTCCCGCACGTCGCCGCCCCTTACCTTTGCGAACTTTAGGAAAGTCAGCCTCGGTTCTGCCCGATCCGCTATTTAGACCAGTGGAGCTTGACCCGTAGCTCGAGTTTGAATTCGCACCAGTCCCCTGCTTGACGCCAACTGCGTTGTCGCGAGCTTTTGGACTTACACCGTTTGAGGGGTCAGTCGGTCCCTCGGTTGTCTCGTCCTCGAATTCGTCGGACAGGAGTTGCTGTGACTGTCGGACTTCCGATTCATCTGCAGACGGAATTTGAACCGCTCGTTCCGCTGGCAATTTTGCGACGTGTAGTTGGTCAAGAAGCAGCTCGATGTTTGCGGGAGCATCTGACAACATCATCGAAATGTTTAACGCGGACACATCGACTCCAGCAAACAATTGCTCCGAAATCGTTTTTGCAACTTTCACACGCAAGATCGCTTCTTTTAGTGAAGTCGCGTACGCGGCCCCTTCGTCAAATACAAAGTCTGAATGTCCCAGGCTATCGTCAACTGCATCCTCGCCACGATACAGTCCCGTAGTGATTTCCGACGCAGCAATCACTTCGAAATCTTGAAGCCGTCGGACAACTTCATTCGCGACAAATTCAGACGGAAGCAACCTCAGCATCCCGTTCGTGAACTCGCTTGAAGCGACCGTTTCATTGAACTGGCGGCAGATTGCCAAAAGCGTTTCATCCTCACTACTCTTATGACTTGCGATTCGCTCACTAACGACCTCAGAAAGACGGCCAACACCGAATGCAGTCGCGACGGAGAGACCTAGCTCTCGGTCGGCGAGTTCGATGACCGACTCCGCAACACGTTTTTCCAGCCAAGGAGCATCGAAGAACAGCACATCACT
>CALLUY010000119.1 GCA_938010615.1 uncultured Pirellulaceae bacterium
AATGGCCATTGCGATCGCCGGTGCGCTTGCCGATGCGCATGAGCACGGTCTGGTTCATCGTGACATTAAGCCTTCGAACATTCTGCTTAGTGAAGATAGCCAGCCCAAGGTCACCGACGTTGGTTTGGCGCTACTTGATGATGGCAATGCGAACTTGACGCGTGAAGGTGCGTTGGCTGGGACGCCAGCTTATATCAGCCCCGAGCAAATTCTGGCGCCTCATGAAGTGGATGGTCGCACGGATGTTTACAGTCTGGGCGTTGTTCTGTACCAGATGCTGACAGGGCAACTGCCGTTTCAGGGCGTGGCCCGCATGATGTTACTGGCGGTGTTGCACAAAGATCCGCCGCCACTTCGACAATACAACGACGAAATCCCGCGCGACGTGGAAACGATTGTTCTCAAGGCGATGTCCAAGGATCCTGATAGGCGTTACGAAACGGCCGATGCCATGGCTAACGATTTACAACGTTGGGTCGACGGAAAGCCAATTCATGCCCGACCGGTTGGGCGTTTGGAGCGATTTTCGCGTTGGTGGAAACGCAACCCGGGTATCGCGAAACTTTCAGCAACCGTAGCCGCACTTTTGATCGTGATGACCTTTGGCTCGGTCTTCGCTGCTTTGAACCTGTCAGCGGCTCAAGATAGAACGGAAGCCGAACGTGACCGCGCCCTCAGTTTTCTCGAATCTCTGATCAGCGAAGTTCAAAGTCAATCCGCGAATGATAAGGACTTTGCAGCGAGCCAATTTGCACGCGCAATGCTCGATATCAGCCGACAGGGGCTATATGAAATCGTCGACCGAAAAGACGACCAAGGGCGACTGGATCTCAGCATCGCCATAGTTAATGCAAAACTTTGCCACGCATTGCTTCTGGATAATGACCTCGAACGTCTAAAGATTCACTTTGAAGAGACACACCAGTTAGTCCAGGAACTTGGTGGTGAAAATTCAGAGCAATGGCCTGTTGTCGAGCTATGCATCGAAATGAAAGAAATGGAGAGCCACTATTTTTCCTTGCGTCAACAACCAGAGCGAAGCAAAGACTCGCTGCATGATGCGTTAAGCGTTGCGAAAAAAGCACACCAGCGGTGGCCCGATAATTTTGACGCTCACTTAGCTGTGGCTCGAGTGCAAGAAGCAATTTTCAGCAATTCAGCAACGGGTCAAAACACTCCTGACGACGCCACCGAGACACTGACTACACTTAAGGAACTTAGACAAACAGACCCCAGGAACGAAAATGCCATTGGCTTGCTGATTCAAACGCACCTTGGCATCGCGACATCGGCGCTGGAGAACAACGATGACTCCACTGCTTTGGCAAGCTACCAAACCATCATTGAGCATTACGATTCCCTGGACGAACATTCGTTAGTCGGCAGACATCTGGGGCCGGCGGTTTTATCGGCGCATCACAATTCAGGGCAAGTCTACGAGAGGCTCGGCGACAAGGAAAATGCTCTGCGGCACTACCAGGACTTCATGAACTTCCAAAGCAGTCGCTACAATTATTTTCAACTCAGCGAAATGCAGGATTTGCAACGATACATCGACAAATCAAAAAAGCGTTTGGACGACAATTTACTCGAGTAACCAATGGATCGCAGCATAGCTTCAAAGGCATTACGCAATGTGGGTGTCGGGATGGGGGATACCTCGGTAACAGGTTCCTCCCGCCCGAGCTTTCCGGGTGCGCCAACGGATGAAGCTCCTTTGGGCGAACTGGGGCATTATCAAATTCAGGAGTTGGTTGGTCGCGGTTCGAGTGGTCTGCTTTATCGCGCGATTGACTCAAGAGTTGATCGCGTCGTGGCCATCAAGGTACTGCGATCCGAGCTGGCCAGTCACGAAGAATCTCGCAAACGATTTCAACGTGAAGCCCGTGCGTTGGCGGGTTTGAATCATGAAGGTGTTGTCAAACTGTTTGAGTTCGACGACACGGCCGAGTTTCCTCCCTATTTGGCGATGGAATATGTTCAGGGCCTATCCATTGCTCAGTTACTGAAGCAACGGAAGGTGATTCCAGTCGAGGAGTCCGTTGCGTTGGCCATTCCGATCGCCCGAGCGCTTTCCAAGGCGCATGAGGCAGGTCTGGTTCATCGTGACATTAAGCCTTCGAATATTCTGATTGATGAAAATAGCCAGCCGAAGGTCACTGACTTTGGTTTGGCTCTTTTGGACGATGGCAATGCGAGCCTGACTGGTGAGGGTGCCTTGGCCGGGACACCCGCCTATATCAGCCCGGAACAAATTTTGACGCCTCACGAAGTTGATGGCCGAGCGGATGTTTACAGTCTGGGCGTTGTTCTTTATCAAATGCTGACCGGACAGCTTCCGTTTCAGGGCGTGGCCCGCATGATGTTACTGGCGGTGTTGCACAAGGACCCTCCGCCACTTCGACAGTACAACGACGAAATCCCGCGGGACGTGGAAACGATTGTTCTCAAGGCGATGTCCAAGGATCCTGATAAGCGTTACGAAACGGCCGATGCCATGGCTGACGATTTGCAACGTTGGGTCGACGGAAAGCCAATTCATGCCCGACCGGTTGGGCGTTTGGAGCGATTTTCGCGTTGGTGCAAACGCAATCCGGGTATCGCAAAACTTTCGGCAACCGTAGCCACGCTTTTGATCACGTTAACGGTCGGTTCGGTTCTCGCTTCCTTGAACCTGTCAGCGGCACGCAATGAAACCGAAGCGCAACGTGATCGTGCGGTCAAGCTGGTCGAATCTCTCATCACCGAAGTTGAAGATCAATCTTGGGATAAGGGAGGCTATTACGGAGTTGAAGCAATACGGGAAATTAGTCTTCGAGGGCTTCGTGAAATCACCGATCGAGAAGATGAACTTGGGGGGCTCGAATACAGTGTTGCAAAAGCCCACTTGTTAGTTGCCAGAGCGACTATCTGGACAAATTTTGACGCCGAACAAGTAAACTTTCACCTTAAAACGGCACACAGGGCACTCGAAAAGCTGGGTGGTGAGGATTCGGATCAATGGCCTGTAATCGAACTCTGCATTGAACTGAAAGGAACCGAGACCAGCTATTTTTCGCTTCAAAACAAGCAAACACTCGCCGAAAAATCGCTGCTCGAGATGTTACGCATTGCGAAAAAAACACACCAGCGTTGGCCCGATAGTTTTGAAGCACGCTTGGCCTTGGCCGACGTGCAGTTAGCAATTCGTACAAGCCCCACAGCTTTACGTGAGTTGGATACTTTTGTGAAAGCCTCCGACGTACAACGCACTCTGATGGAATTACAGCAGGAATATCCCGGCGATGAAAAAGTCCTTGGCTTGCTTATGCAGATGCACTACTCAGACGCGGTTATGGCGGAAAATCGTAAAGATTATGTGAGAATGATCGACGACTTTGGAAAGTTTCTGGAGCATTACGAATCCCTCGATGCCCAAGGTTTGGCAACAGCGGACCAACATCAGAACGCCACAGATGTCCATTTCTCCTTGGGAAAAATCTTTCGAAAAAATCGTGATCGAGACACTGCTCTAAAACATCTTGGCAAATTCATGGACTTATTGAGCGAACAATACCCCCACGAATATTCGCTCAGTGAGGTTAACGCAGTGGAACGTTACATTGCCGAAGCGAAAAAGCAATTTGACGAAAATCAGAAGCGATTGGCTCAATAAAACATAACGATAGTAACCTCCTATGGAATTCGCGTTACGTCGCCTTAACCTGCTTGACGATCGCGCAAGTCAGCAATTTCAAAGCCACAATCAATAGACGGCAACAAGCCCTCGGCTTGTTCAGCATTCCAATCGCAACAGTCGTCACGTGCCCAACGAGCACATGCGCATCGGCTTTCGCTGACAAAAGTCAATAAGCGAAGCTTGTCGATTACGGCTCACGAGTCCGTGGTGCCGTTTTAGAAACCTCAAAACGCAACCCTCCGTCTACGTCGACGGCATGACTGAGTGA
>CALLUY010000120.1 GCA_938010615.1 uncultured Pirellulaceae bacterium
TAGCTATGCGGAATCAATCGACCGCCGCAAGATTCGCACTGACCATGTGAAGCAGATGAACCCTGATTTGCAAGCTTAGGCTCAAGATCATCCTTCGATGAATCAACTTCGAAAAGCCCGAACTCCAACGCCGTCGGTGACAGCGGAACGTCCGTCGCCTCCAACGAGCGAGGAGGTCTCGTGTGGCGCAAACCGTTGGCGGATCACCTTTTTAACGCGAGGGCCTCCGTGATGTTGCCATTGGCGTCAAAATCTGAAAACTTTCAAAGCGTTTCGGGAGCGTCAGGCTGAAGGTACGCGCCGGCATCTGCAAAACTGCACGAAGCGATCAAATCGCAAGTCGATTGGCCGCGTCAATCGGTTCTGCAGTTCGATGGTCGAGCGAATTGCTCTCTTCAGGCGAGTTGCATTTCAGGAATCGCATCGTCAAGCCGCGTCTCGCGTCGAGGAATCGGGAAGCAAATCCCTAAGAGGGGCGGAAGTAGAAAGCCGCTTGTCGCATTCGGCCTTCTTTAACAGAGAACTTGAACATTGGCTACGTTCGTGCCTCACTACTCGATGTCAAATTCTTAATTGTTATCACGCAACCCGGTTGATGGGACTAGGCTGGCAGGCAGAACTATTTGCTGGCTCGGAATGGAGACATGAACGCGGAAACCAAATCCGAAAGTCTCTCGTGCGGCGTACATACACACCAAACACTAACACAGAGCAGGCAAACCCCTGACCCAACAAGAAACATTCCTGGCAAAGGTGAAAAAAAGCATGCTGCGATGCCGACGATGACGCAAACCACCGAAAGGCAAATCATCGCTATGATAAGTGATTTAAGTAGTAGTCGCCGCTCACAAATTGTTAATGGGCAAGAATGAGTAGAATTGTTTTCGTTTTGATTTTCAGACATTAATTGCGCTCCGGTAACGCTGACATACCGGCTAATGCCGGCGAAACAGGTTAGCCGAAGCTCGAATCAATCACACAAGGCGACCTAAGGCAAATCAATGCTACGCACAATCAAGGGTAAGCAAAGTCTGCTGTTAGGGATCGAATTCTCACTCGGTGGGCTATTCAGAGTAGTGTTGGGTCGTTTTCCAGTGACCGGTTCGGGCGATCAAAATCGCCAAGCATAACCGATTTGACAGTTCCCCACGAATGGTTTCGCAAAACCAGACGCTCCTTTTGAGAGCGCCAAGCACTACCAAGAGGTCAAAGCCCTTGATACGGGAATCATATCGCATCAGAGTCGAAAGGCAAGTTCGACGCTAGCAGTTGCAGGGATGTCATTTATCTGAGCGGGATAAAACGAATTGCGATCTATCGTTGCGTGTTTATGGCATCGCAATTTTGATTTGGTTTAGTACGCACCGATAGATCGTGCGTTGAACTTTGTCGCCAGTGCGACTTGGTGCAGCGCTATTTTAGCTGAGTTGATAGCCAGTGGAATGCGTCAGAGCCAATTCGGGCTTCTTGAACAAAGTATTTGAGCTCCGGCGGGACCAAAAGAGCCACCACATGCGAACATTCAAAGAGAATTCTCGCCCAGATCAAACTCACTCCGCCGCACCCGCGAAGTCAAACACTCAAATGTTATGCGTCACTTGGTCGCAGCTATTGGCCGTGGACAAATCCACCGCCTTCTTCGAGTATTGCCCATGCTCCGTCCTTAAATTCGAGCTTCTGATAAATTTGCAGCGAATCTACTCGCCAATCATTCAATGCGGCATTTGGTCCATCGTGTGAAATAATTCGAAGAGGCTCTGGTTCTGAATCTTGAACTGACGGTTTGGTTGAATCGGTCAACGCTCTTATCGCAGAAATGTGATCGTCAGTCAGTGCGCTGCCAATGATTGTAATGCCGTCAACTTGTCGCTGTGTGGTGTCTTGGGTCGAAAGATCATTCAACCGAGGTGGCGATGGCGTCGTAGCTTTTTGCGGAAAACTCCCAGTCTGGTTGCATCCGATAGCGAATAGTGTGATGCAGGTGAACGAGCAGAGTTTTAAGGCGATACGAATCATTTGTTTGTGATGGATAACTTTAGTAAATTAACCCTCCAAAACTGAGGGGATAAAAATGTATTTCAGTTTTATCAATACCTACGAGTATTTTCATCCATACCTGGCTAAATTGCAATCTTTCAATGAACGTGACTTTTTGGGCCAGCTATGCCTGCGCAGAGAAGATTTTGTTCATGAGCTGGCGATTGCAAAAATGAAGGAAAACGACCCTCACAATAAACCAATGCAAATCCTCGACCTCTCACTTTCACCCGTTCTCAATCTGTCGCTCGACGATGCGCTGTTGGAAACGGCGGAAGAATCTGAATCGCACCCTGAAGTTTTGCGAATCTGGGAACCGTCATCACCGATGGTCGTGATTGGAAGAAGTTCACCATTGGCGTTGGAAGTCGACCAAGACTATTGTCGCGATGCCAACATTCCTGTCTTCCGCAGAATCAGCGGAGGTCAATCGATCGTCACTGGGCCGAACTGTTTGATGTACGCAGTGTTGCTCGACTATCGTAAAAAGCCCGAACTTCGAATGTTGGATCAAGCTCACGAATTCGTGATGAGCCAACTCCAATCGGCGCTGCGATCGATCGACATCGAAACTGAAATGCAAGGCACTTGTGATTTAACTTTCAATGGCCGAAAGTTTTCTGGCAACGCGCTGCGATGTCGTCGCAATTGGTTCCTCTACCACGGCACGATCATCCTGGACGGCTTTGACCTAAACCTGATTCCTAAATGCCTTGGCAAACCAAAACGCCAGCCGGACTATCGCGGTGAACGATCGCACGAAGAGTTCGTGACTTCGATCCCTGCAAAGCTGGAAGACGTCAAAGCCGCTTTGAGCAAACAGTGGAATGCCAGTGAAATTTTCGATTCAGCACCAATTGAAATGGCAAACAAACTCGCGGAAGAAAAGTACAACGATCCTGATTGGCTTGCCAAGGTTCCGTAGCGGAGTCCCACCAAAGCCTTGACTTTCAGCTGTCAAACTTTACCGCTTGCGCAAACCTGACAGTCCACTGCTATCAGTTGTGCCGGTTTTTACGACCAATCGTTTGATCAATGCCGCATTTTCGACAACACTGATTGAATTATGCGGATTTCAGCGGCTCGAATTGTGGAGTCCACTGGATCGACTGCGTAAACTTAAAGAACCGGTCTGCCTGTAGATCAAATGAGTTTTCAAATGCGCCAAAACATGAACCAAAAATCTCTCTTCTCTGCTGCCACCATGGCAGCGTGTTTGCTGTTCGCAAATTTTTCGCAAGCTCAACAGGCATCTCCCGACGGATGCACTCAGTGGAAAACTTACACCGACACCGTTTGGGTTGAGCAAGACGTCACTGAAAATCGCGTCATCAACGAAACCAGCTACGAGACGAAGGAAGTCACCAAGTCACGTCCTCGCTGGGTGTCCGAAGAACGAGAGCGAACGATCACTGAAGAGAAACCAGTTGAGCAAACCAGCGAACGTGTCGTCACACGCACGGTACGCAAGCCTGTCACAACGACGAAAACCAGAATCAAGACTCGCGTCGAGAAATCCTACGAAGACGTCACCGAGATGCGAGAGGAAACCTATACGGTTCGCAAGCCGATCACCGAAACGGTCATGGAAGAGCAAGAAGTTCGCGTGCGACGGCCGGTCACAAAACGATCGATCAAAAAAGAAGAAGTCACCGTATACCGACCGCAAGAGTCAACTCAAACGACGATGGTCCCTGGAACGCTTCTAGTTCCGGGACCGCAAACAACCTCGCGACCGCGTCCACGCTGGCTGTCGCCCGGCTACTACACGGATCCTTATTCGGGTCAATCCGTTTGGCGACGACGTGGACTGCATTGGGTGGATGAACCGCAATACGGACAGACTGCCGTTCCAGTTGCGATTCCTCAACAGAGCACCACAACGACGCTTGTTCCTGAAACGATCGTCAAGGAAAAGCCCATCGAAGTCACGACTTACGTTGACGAATACGAAACGCGGAAAGTTCCGGTCGAAGTCGAACGAATGGTCGAAGAAACCCGCACGCGGAAAGTTCCCGTCACCGTTCGCGTCCCGAAAAGCAAAACCATCGAAGAAGAAATCCCTTACACCGAAACGACTTACGTTGACGAAACGATCACCGAAACAGTTCCCTACACTGAAACCGTTATGAAAAAGGTGACTCGAAAGGAACCTTACACGGTCATGAAAGAATCGTGGCAGGACTACACGGAAACGGTTCGCGTTCCGAAAACGGTTTCTAAAACGGTTCCTTACGTCGCCAAGTATCGCGTGCCTTACTACGTCGAAGTCCGCGTTCCATGTGACGCTGCGGGTCGACCAGTCGCACGCGGGCAACAAGTCGCGGGCACTCACCGTTTGCATCCAGCTTGGCGAAAGATGATGACCAAAGTCGCTGACTCAACGGAATCAGCAAAGGAAACAGCCGAGACAAGTGTTTTCGAAACGCCAGACTCAGGTGCGGCTCAATTTGATGTGCCTGACGCGACCGAAGAATCAAATTCTGCAAAAAGTGTTCTTCCAGCTGCCCCGACTGGTCTGAAGTTCAGCGACAAAGCCAAATCCGTGATCAAGACAGAAACTTCAGCACCGGCGATGAAGCGAATCGTGCCACCGAAAGCCAAGATCGTTCCGGAGGATCCTCGAGAGACGGAAGAATCCAAGGAGTTGTCACGGCAGATCGAAGAACGTTTCCGCAATCTCGGCATTGTTTCAGATGATGAAGCGGAATCCGCGTCTAAGAGCGTTGAAACCCAAGAGACTTCAGCGACTGCAGAAGATCGCGTCTTGGAAGCCGATCCTCCTGAACCGGCAAAAGTCGACTTCGATCCGGAACCACTCGCCATCGAAGTCGAAGTTCCACCTGAAGCGGTTGCTCCCAATGAGAAACAGAAAACGAAAGCGGCCCAACCTGATGTGGAAACTACGGATGATGATACAATCGAGCAAGATGTCGAATTGACATATCCTGATCGATCGTAGTTCAACTTTAAATCTGCAATGCCAAACGTTGCCTCACACGCCAAACAACTTCCTGCTTCTCCCATTCGCAAACTGGTGCCTTTCGCTGACGCCGCGAAAGCAGCGGGCAAGCACGTATTTCATCTCAACATCGGGCAACCCGACATCGTGACTCCGCCGGAGTTCTTTGCCGCGATTCAAAACGCAAACCTTGAAGTGCTGGCCTACAGCCCATCCGCTGGAATCGCACCACTTCGGCAGAAGATCGCTGAGTACTACGGTCGCGTTGGCCCGAACATCACTGCCGACAATGTCCTTGTAACGACTGGTGCCTCCGAAGCGTTACAGTTTGTTTTCAATGCGATCCTTGATCCGGGCGATGAAGTCATCGTCATGGAACCGTTTTACGCGAACTACCTTTCGTTCTGTTTGCAGAACCTTGGCAAGATCGTTCCGGTGACAACATCCGTCGACGACAATTTTGCGTTGCCGTCCGTCGAAGCGTTCGAAGAAAAGATCACTTCGAGAACTCGGGCGATCATGATTTGCAATCCGTCCAACCCGACCGGAGTCTGCTACGACGAATCAACGCTTCGACAGCTGGAACAAATCGCGAAGAAGCACAATCTTTTCCTGATCACGGACGAAGTTTATCGCGAGTTCGTCTACGGACAGACGAAGCCACCGTCGGCGTTGACGCTTGAAGGCATGGATGAGCATGTGATCGTGATCGATTCGATCTCGAAACGATTTTCAGCTTGCGGCGCGAGGATCGGCTGCTTGGTGACTCGCAACGAAGAAGTATTCCAAACGACGCTCAAGATGGCGCAGGCTCGGCTATCACCGCCAACGTTCGGGCAGCTCGGTGCAACCCAAGTGTACGATCTACCGTCATCATTCTACGAAGGCGTTGCCAAAGAATACTCCGCCCGTCGTGACCTTTTGAAATCTTCGCTGGACAAAATGGAAGGTGTAACGTGTCCCGACATCGACGGAGCCTTCTACGCAATGGTTCGATTGCCCGTTGAAGATTCAGAAGACTTTTGCAAATGGATGTTGGAGTCGTTTGAGCACCAGGGCAACACCGTCATGATGGCTCCCGGAGCTGGATTCTACGCGACCGAAGGACTCGGGAAGAACGAAGTCCGCATCGCCTACGTGCTCAACGAAACGGATCTGGCCAAAGCGATGACTTGTCTGAGCGAAGCTCTGAAAGCGTACAACTCATGAATTTCCGCAGCCCGCATTTGCTCGATCGCAACTCAAGCGCTTTGCTCGTTGTCGACGTTCAACAAAAGCTTGTGCCGGCGATTGACTCGTCCAACGAGGTGGTCGCCAAATCAAAACAGCTTATGAACGCGGCCTCCATTCTGAACGTCCCAGTTCTTGTGTCGGAGCAATATCCGAAAGGGCTCGGCCACACGATTGACGATCTGGACGTTTCAAAAGCCACCGTCGTGGCGGAGAAAACGATGTTCAGCTGCCGAGAGTGTCAGCCAATTTTTGACTTTCTAGAGAATGAATCGATCCAAACCGTACTGCTTTGCGGGATCGAAGCTCACGTTTGTGTCGCCCAAACGGCCTTCGACCTGATGGCTGCTGGATTCAAGGTCCACATCGCAGTCGATGCGATCGGGTCACGACGTCCGACCGACAGGGACACTGCGATTTCCCGGATGAGCACGCACGGCATTGCGATGACGACCGCCGAAGCAGCTATTTTCGAGTGGTGTGAATCAGCTTCGGCGAGCGAGTTCAAAGCCGTCAGCCAGCTGGTGAAATAGAGCCAATGGCGACCGGTTCTCCGAACCGATAGCGGGCGGATTGAAGCACGTAACATCGGCGACAACCGTACTAGATCGAACGCGATATCCTCGGCCCGCTGACAGCTCGGAGAGCTGAGCGACAATGGGACCGGTTCTCCGAACCGATAGCGGGCGGATTGAAGCACGTAACATCGGTGACAACCGTACTGGATCGAACGCGATATCCTCGGCCCGCCGACAGCTCGGAGAGCTGAGCGACAATGGCGACCGGTTCTCCGAACCGACCGCGGGAACGAACCTTCCGCTAAGCGTGGCTGCAGTAATTTCGAGTGAATTCGCCCCTCCACCTCGCCGGTGGCCTTCGGAAACGGCATGCTTTCGCCTACACTGTTAAATCGCGCGAAT
>CALLUY010000121.1 GCA_938010615.1 uncultured Pirellulaceae bacterium
GCGTGGTCCCAAGCACCCATGCTACACCCACCTCTGTTACCAGAAGCCGCGTAGGGGATTGGGCCGAGCTGTTGGCTAAACTTTACTCGTATGAGTGTTTACATCTCACTACTCCTGACCGGTTTACCCCGGCGCTTTCCGAATTTCCACGAATGACATGCAAGCAACAATGCACGGATTCAATCAGACTTTGAATATCCCGCGTTGATTCATCTGTGCTACTAACGTTCTAAATCTTTGTCGCCTGCGAAGAATTTCAACTGAGGACTCCCGTTCGTGTTGACTTGGTCGTTTAACGGCAATACCGTTCAATGAAGGTGATTCAGTAGGGTCGTTGCAGTTGGGGAGGTGGCATAAGCCTCTGGCTTGTGGACATGCAGAACACAGGCCAGAGTCCTATGCCACCGAGATTTTGGCTTCATTGAACGGTATTGCGTTTAACGGCAAGCCGAAGGCGACTGCGCGATCATGTGGCACAGTCGCCTACGGCTTGCCGTTAAACGATTTACGCAACGCGGTTCCATACAGCTGGCATTTTTTGGTTGCGGCCATGCCGCGCTGGGAAAATCTGTGTTCATCAGTGGCTCAAAAAACCGAATGCCTTTTGTGCATCTTCTTGCTTTTCGTGGCCAGAAAAACACCACTTAGTCCCATCCGCACCGCGCCCAGTGCTTAGCCCATATCACAATTCACACGAAGGATGATCAACTCCATCAGCCCAATCAGTCCATCCTGAAATCAAAACGGGTTCGTCGCGTCAACTCAATTCTGAGTGTCGGACCGAAGCGGCTTTTCTGCATGTCAAATCCAAATCAACTGAATTCAAGAACGTTGAATTGGTAATGGTGTCACAAAATCATCTCGCATTCGATATGCGGATGAAGAGCCAACTTCAATCAGTTGATCAAGTAGATACATAACCGCTACACGCATACTCTCGTTGTTCTTAAGATCGACTGGGCGGCTATAGACGTGACGTCTCAGAAGTGCTTCCAAATGGAAAACAGTGTTGGATCTTGACAGCAAGACTCGAGCTTGCCCCAATTTCAGTTTGTTAGCTATTTTCTCAAACGCCAAAGGCAAGGAAGTTTCACCTATTTGAAAAAGAAAGCTGCAGTAAGAATCAAGCAGAATGGATGTCGCTGGGAGTTCATTGAATAATTGGTGAACGTTGTGGGCATGTCCGCCTTCAGCACCTTCGCTCAATCCTTTCCAGTGTCGAATGTTCCTCTTCCAATAACGCGTAAGGAATATCGTGGCGAGCAACTCACTTCCCTCAGAATACTCGCTGTCTAATAAAGGCAACCAGGTTGCCTTCTTTATTCGGTCTGCAAAGAGTCGCCACACTGGCCAGAAGTTAGTCAACGATGGGTTTCGATCTTCCGCTCCCACAATTCCCTGAAGGATCGAAGCCACTTCCTTCGGATGCCGGTCCGTTGCATCCAATATTGGCTTTATGACGGGCTGAATTTCTTTCTCGTCGATACGTAGAACGTAATCTTCAAGAAGCATCGGCAAGTTTACACGAGCCTTTTGTGATCTTCGGGTTCTTTCTCTTCCTCGATTTTCGTCATCCTCATCCCACCACTGAACAAGTGTCGTTGCCAGGTGAGCGAATGCAGCGACTGTTTGATTTTCATGAGGCGATCGTCGAAGAAGTAGTAAGGCCAAAATATTCGCCTCAGAACCAATCCAATCGCCGATGTTCAAGGCCAAGTAATGGTTGGAATCAGTTTTGGCAAACCATCGATCTCTCATTTCATGAGCGACGTCGTTTTCTATTTCGTTTAGGTCCTTTCTTTCTTTGTAGGACTTTTCCTGTTCTTCATTCCATCGCTTCTGGACTTCGACGGCATATAGCGAATGCGAATTTAGACATTGCTTTCCTAATTCTGGCAATCGCTCCCATACGTTCTCTGCAACACCTTCAACAGCTTTTCCCTTTACTTCATCTATTGGGTGTGTCAGTGCGAATACCATCGCCCTTCGGATTTGTTCTTGCTTTTCCCTTGCGCATTCCCGTTCCAATAAATTAGAAATTATCCACGCTGCTGGTCTGTCCGCCGACAACGAAAACTGTTGGGCGCGATCTACAACGTTCCAATGCTCGGCTGTTAACTCAATTGCATTGCACACTGCATCAATACACCAGTTCAATTCAGCAGAACCCAACTCGTTCAAGTGGTCTCGGATGCAGACACTAGCAATCCAAACTGGTCCATTGCGTCCGAATTCGTCTCGCGATTGCTCGCATTGAGGTTGTTGTGCAGCACTAAGTTTGGACTTCCAATCCTTTGGATCATAGTTTGAATTGATTTCGTTTTCGAATACCTTCATGCCCCACATCTCTAGGCCAATAAGGTGTTCCATTCTCTCATGGTGAGCGGTTGCTTCTTCAGACATTGCACGAACGTCAGATTCATCAACTTTGAGATCGAGTCGAATTTTAGACTTGGCTTCTTCTTCCTGATCTTTTGCAGGCTCAGGTTGCTCATCGGACATCTTGTACTGACGAATGTCCATGCGTCTTAACGTCAGGAGCCAAGTCATATCTTCTTTGGTGCGTTCTTCTGCTGACGGCATTTCAGCAAGATGGGCGTCTATGATCTTTTGCACATCCGCGGAATGCGCTCCCAATTGCAAATTCATAACTGCGTTTTCAAGATCCGTAGAGCGGTGCGGCAGTGCGTCTGCACTTCTTCTTTCTTGTTCATGAAGTTCATGCCCGCCAAGTGATGGGATCATTTCTGCCAACCGCGATGGACTCTGGCTCTCGTGAGCGAGGCGGTACTTGTCAAGAAAGATGCAATCCGACGAGCTCAGTAGAACCTTTATAGTTTCTGAGCATTTGTGAGGATGCGCGGTAGCGACGCTTGCAGCCACGGCAGTTACCGCGGCATTCGTTGTTGATTTCATCAATCGGATAAGCAAAAGATCCAAATCTTCTGGCAGTAACTTCGCAATATCGAGGAGCCGTTTTTCTAGAGCCATTAAGGCGGACTGCAACAGGTACGGACCAACGGTAGTGCTGCGGTAAAAACACCACATTCGTTCATTTCCCAACTGCTCAACAGTCTCGCCATTTTCAAACGTAAGGCCGATCGTTCTAGGACGCTCCAAGTTTCGGTTTTCAACTTTCTTTTCCGCAATCCATTTCACACTGTGGTTCATCAGGGTGATTAGATGTGACTCACCGACGGCATAGTTGTGGCGTAGCAAAAAGTAAAATGGTCCTTGGAAAGCACTTGGAGGAAAACGGTTGAAGTGAGTGTGCGGTTGAATGCCAAAACACGGCTCTGTTCCGTCTGAATGCGAAAATCCTCGACGCCTATCTTCAAGGTCGCTTTCCTTCAATATCACAGAATCATGATGGGCTGCGATGACTGCATCGGGCACGTCCCGGCATGCGGCATCTCCTTCAATTCCAGAAAGAACCATATCGCGCAATTCTCGCGCGAATCGATTCTTCCTATCGCTCTTTCGCCCACCATCCGCCATCAATTCTCGAAACTTATCTTCATTGCAATTCGGAAACTTGGCGATGATTTCAAGCGTTTTCTTGCATTGTTCTTCGCTTTTGTAGTTGTCAAAAAACTGTAACAACCAGTGTGCTATTGCAACCATTTCATTGGCTCCATCAGGATAGGGATTTCGCCAAGAGGCCGATTTTGAAGCATCTCGGATTAAGCCAAGGAGTAATCCTGAGTTAGTTTCATCAAATAGATCAAGGCGATTACTTATCAACCTCAACACACAGGACCACGCTTTGCCTTCTGGGATGTCATGTTCATAGTCGAGCCCAGTACACCAGTCTTGCGCAGAAAGGCATCCAACTCGAAGGAGGTGGATGACCCTTTTCAAGAGATGCTTGTCTTGCCTGAAAAGCAATTCGGATTGTTGCCCGATAAGTTCATCGGGATTTTCTGACCGAAGCAATGATACAATCGTGTCATCGCGAAAATGAGATGGTAGCTCGTTGTTTGTAAGAGCTTGGGTGAACAAGGGTTCGGAAGCGTTTGTGTCTGTGTCACTTAGTTCTTCCAACCATTTGCGATAGCTTCGTCGGATCGCAGGATACGTACCCATCGCATCACAGAGTTTAGCAACATTATTGTTGGAAAGTGCAAACTGCTCATCAATCCACTTAAGGATTGCCCAGTCCTCAAGGACATCATGAGCGGGCGCGATTAACCCATCCGTTTTCTCAGAGTGCAGTACAAGTGAATCTTGGAGCAAGGCATTGACTGGCTCATCTGCGACTCCCTCGCGCGTGACATACATTGAAAGAGCTTTTGCGCGACGGACTGCAACTTCCATGAATGCTTGGTGCCGCTGCCTTGGCATTCCATTAGCAGTCTTGTCGTTTGCTCTGATAATGTCACCCCAGAATTTGTCTCGAAACTCCTTTTCATTTTCTGGCACCGCCACGTCGGGCGACCACGACATTTGTGTTGCTTTGTCAAGCATATATGGGTTTCGAAGAAGCTCCTTAAGTCGTTTGTTGACAAATGCCTGTCTAATTTGCGGGCAGGCTTCCGCGATTTCCCCCAGCTCCGCATCTGACAACTTAGGGACTTGGAAAACAGTGTTTGTTAATCCAGAAAGTTGTAGCAAAGAAGATCGCACAACATCTGCCGAATAGTCTCGACAGGTTAGTACTATTTGCCACGTCGGGTCTCGCTTAGCCAGTGTAAGCAAATCCGAAAACGCTTCTCTAGTCGATGCCTCCAGAAGTCTTTCAACGCTTTCAACAAACACAGTTTTTTTGGATTGGCTGCTCAACGTCGCGCTCAACGCAACTCCATTTGAATTGCATTGCGCGTTCAGAAGTGTCTGATCAAAATGTGACACTGCGAATTCTTCGGCTCGAAAAGCGAAGCAGAGAGAATCAGATTCAAGGACTTGTGCTATTTGCTTGGCGACACAGGATTTCCCAGCTCCGGCGGAGCCTGTAAGCAACAGTAGTTTTGAATCCTCGAGCAGCTCCAGAGCTTTCAATATCGCGTTATTGCGAGGCAACTGGATGTTCTGCTCGCTTGTGCCTATGGTCGTTCGCACACCTTCGAAAATGAGATCTGTATGCTCTCTGAGTCGTTGCAGAGTTTCGTGATCTTTGTTCTCTATAATTCCATGTCGGCTTTGCAATTCGGAGCTAAGGTGTTCGCGGCGATAGCTTTTGGCATTAGGTTTCCCTACACCAACTTCGGCCAGCAAGTCATTCCAAGTTGCTCGTGCTAACTCAAGTGAGTTGGCTCCACCGACAGTGTGAGCAAGCAGCGAGAGAATCTGTGATTCCGTTTGCTTAGTAATCGTGTTTAAGTCAAAGCTGATCACATGGAGTACTGTCAGGAAATGCCAAATGCTCTCGACGGACGGATTTGTGTCTTCAACTTCATTGAGAATTGTCTCGATTATTGTGTAGTGACGTTTTACAGTGTTGTGCAGTAATCCTTTCGCTTTAAGCCTATCCGAGAATTCTTGTTCCGTTCGCGAGTGTCGCGCATTATCAAGCAGTGTTGCAAAATGCCGTAGAAGGACGTCAGTTCCTCGCAAAGCGACAAACGCAATTCGATCTTCCGTCTTGTCAAAAAGGCTGCCGTTTTTGAAGTCGTTCCACGCATCTGTTAATGACTTTCGAAATTCGTCATCTTTATCACTGATTGTCAAAGATTGCTTAACTTGGCACACCAGTCTACGAATTTGCCCTGTTGATGTTTCGGATTCGACAACGATGTCATCCGTCTTCCAACCGAGTCTTTCCGTTTGGAGATGGACCTCCTTGATTTGGCAGGTAGTGAATATCGGAGGAATGGCTCCAACGAGTAGCCATGCTAAAAACGCAGCGTCAACATGCTGTTCAAAATGTGTGCCTCCGCCCCCAGTAGAATTTGGCGAAGAAACATTTTGAATAGGCTGTTGTGATTTAGTAGACATTGCCCCTATTCTAGTGTTTTTTGGTAGTCAGAAAGACCTGCAAGCGAGCGATCTTGCTCAAAATCAGCTACGATTCCAACACTCCTCAGTCACACCAACCAAGGCGAAACTAGTGATAACTGCACATCCAACCGAGTGTCTGTTCCGCCACCAACACTAAAACTAAAACCAATAGCAACAGGCGATTCAATGACGATACGGCCTTCTGCTTGGGTTCGGGATTGAACTGATCCCAATTCATCAACGATGGCAACGACCCGGGAAGGTTCTGCAACAACTTCTCGTCACCAATCATTTCCAAGTCGCTTTCCGCACAGTCAACGTTCAACGCGATACGCTCAACGCTGGAACTTGAATCCATCTGCCGAAACCACAACTCATAAATTCCCGGGACGCTGGTCTCGCGATTGAGCAACGAATCGACACTCGCTCCGATGCTTCCCTGTAATCCGGATTCGGTCTGCACAAGTCGGATCTTCCCGGACAATCTTTCTGTCGACAAAGTTGGAGCGGAGGACTTAACGTCCGGAGTCACCGATCCGGTCGGCTTCGAAATCAAAACTGGATCGCCAACAAGCTGCACTTCATGCTGGTACTTTCCCGCCGCCATATAGTCCTCGAGCAGCAGCAATATCGGTGGAAACGTCGCGTTCCGCATCCAGTTGTTCCACAGCGGCCCCGCGGTCGTCATGAACATCATCGTGCGGCCTTTTCCATATTGCCCCTCGATCACAAGCGGTAACTGGCGGTTCCCTCGAACGCTCGCGATCACTTTTGATTGCGGAGCCGGACTCTGCAACCAACTGAAAGACGGACGAAGGACTTGTTTGACTTGCACTAGATCCAACAACGAATTCCGCACGTTGTTGACCGGAGCAAAGATCGGATGCGTTTCGGGAACAATGTCGGCAGGCGTATCATCCTTTCGCTCTTCGACTTCGACTGTGTCGGAGAGCTCAACCGGCATCAAGCCTTCACCGTTTTCATAGAAGGCAAGATTGAAGAATCCGAAATTCGTGTTCGGACCCGCGAAATAAACCAAGCCACCACCTTCGGACGTGAATCGTTTCAAATTCTTGATCGCCAATTCATCAATCTGGCCAACGTCGCAAAGACAGATCACATCGAAACGGTCTAGCGCCTCGGCTGAAACATTCCGCAAAACATCTGCGGTTTGAATTTCAGCACCAATCCCGGTCATGCTGTTCGGATTCAACGCCAGCGAAAGAAATTCGGAATGCAAGCGGTTGGCGGAATCGATCAGCAACACGTTCGCATTCGGCTGAACGTCGACGACACAATGCCTCGAGTTGTCGACTTCGACAGAATCCTCTCCAAGCGACGCTGCAATTCCGTGCTTGCCAACTTGCCCGAAGTAAACCGGAAAGATTCGAGTCTCAGCTTGTCCAGGCTCGATGGACTCAATGAAGACGGTCGGCAATTCTTCCGACTTCGAACTGACTTCAGTTGAACTCGGGGCAGGGCGACCGTAGACCGTTGAGTTCACATTTACCTGAATCTTCTTGGCGACTTCATTCGAATAGTTTCGCACTTCGACTTCCATCATCAATGGCGTTTCGGCGACACGCACGTTCCCGATTGCTTTGAGGCTGGTGATTGCAAGGTTCGAGTGCTTCGTTTTCACACAGCGAATCATCTCGATCGCAGCACCCTGATCCGAAAGCGTTTCCAAAGATCGTTGCGCAGAACTGCTCTCACTCCAATCCTTCGCCCGGAAGTCCGACAGCAGATACACAATTGCATTTTCCTGATTGCGAGACCGAACCAGTTCCGCAACGGACTCGAGGGCCCGATCGGCGGTCGCAGGAAACGAGGACGCAAGCATCCCGACAATCGAAGTTTCTGCACGACGCACAAAAGCCGAATCGACCACTTCATTTTCTATGTCAAAGGCCGGCACAAGTGCATCCGTCGCACCACTGGCTTCAAACGACGAATAACGCAACAAAGACATACGATGATTACTACGACTCCGGGCTCGGCTCACGATCTGCATCACCGTTGAACGAGCGCGATCCAATGCCGATCCTTGATTGTCCCGGTCGGTCATCGAGAAACTATCATCCACCAACACGTAATGATGCGTTGCACGTCCGCCAAGCAGTGCCGCTATGCGATCGTTTTCACATCCGACTTGCGAAAGTAGAAACAAAGCCAAAACCAGAATTGCAATTCGCGATAGCAGCAACAGCAGTTGCTTAAGCCAAACCCAGTTTCGATTCTTCCGATGGCTCTTGAGCAAAAACTCCATCGCCCCCCACTCGATCGTCTTGTGCCTGACAAGATTGATCAAATGAATCACGATCGGCAGCGCAACCAGGCTGGCGATCAGCCCCGTCCACACGGCGGGTGAAGAAGTAAACAGATTACTGAACATCTGCGCTACCTCCGGGCCATTCGACGGCTGATAAATTGAGCCAACGCCGCATCCATCGGATCGGTCGTCCGAATCATCGCGTAGTCGATCGCTGCTTTCGCACAACCGCGGCGAACTTCATCTAGGAATTCATTAATCGCTTCCAGATACCCATCGCGAAGCGCTTTCGGATTGCAGTTTAGTTTCACTTCCGATTCAAGATCTGCGAAACGCGACGACCCAGAAAACGGAAACTCAAGCTCATCTTCGTCTAACACATGCAGCACCAAAACGTCATGGCCGCGTTGTCGCAGAAAGCGTAACCCTTTCAATGTCGATTCAACGTCACCAAACAGATCCGAAACGACAATCATGATGCCGCGTCGCGGAAAGGTCTCAGCCGCATCGGCAAAGATCGACCCCAAATCCGTTTTGCGATTCGGCGTCGCGGATTCAAGTGACTTGATGATGTGATTGAGTTGCAGTTTTTGGCTCGACGTTGGCGTTCGAGATCGGACGGATTCGTCAAATGTCATGCAGCCGACGGCGTCTTGCTGTTTCAAGACCAACCACGCGAGCGAAGTCGCCAACGTTGCCGCGTAGTCGAACTTCGTGAACACTCCGCGGCCATACTTCATACTGTTGGACACATCGACCAACAAGTTGACTCGCATGTTGGTGTCTTCTTCGTATTGCTTGATGGTCAGTCGATCTTGACGAGCCCAAACTTTCCAGTCGACATGGCGCAGGTCGTCACCGGGCGCGTATTCACGATGCTGACGAAATTCGATCGACTGGCCGAAAAACGGGCTTCGATGCATGCCCGAAAGGAATCCTTCGACAACATGTTTGGCCCGCAGATCGAGTCGCGAAATACGCTTGATCGCTTCAAGATGCAAATATCTTTTGGAATCGGGCATCGGAAGTTAGCTCGTCCTCTTTCGTCGGAGTGTTTTGAATCAATCGGTCAATCACGTCGTCCGTCGTCATGCCGTCGCTTTGAGCCGCAAAGTTAATCGCGATGCGATGTCGCAGGACGGGCTTCGCCAGTTCCACAATGTCTTCGGTGGTAACGTAAGTCCGACCGTACAGTAACGCACGAGCCTTGCCGCCAAGAATCAAGTTCTGAACCGCGCGAGGACCGGCTCCCCAGCCGACGTTGTCTTCAATGAACTCTGGAATCCCATCGGAGCCGATTCGAGTTTGGCGAACCAGCGTCAAAGCAAATCGAATCACGTGATCGGAAACGGGAACATCACGAACTGCATCTTGCATCTTCAAAATGTCATCGCCGCTCAAGACGGGTTTCACGTTGTGCGTGCTACGTGCCGTCGTTCGGCGAGCGACTTCGAATTCGTCGTCGAACGATGGATAGTTGACGTAGACCTTGAACATGAAGCGGTCTTGCTGCGCTTCGGGAAGGGAATAGGTTCCTTCTTGTTCGATTGGGTTCTGAGTGGCCAGCACGAAGAACGGATCAGCGAGCTCATGCCGCACGCGTCCCACGGTGACCGTTCGTTCTTGCATCGCTTCGAGCAAAGCCGCTTGAGTCTTGGGCGGAGTTCGATTGATCTCATCGGCGAGGACGAGGTTGGAGAAAACAGGCCCTTCGAGGAAACGTCTTTCGCGGGCGCCGGTTGTTTTGTTTTCTTCGATGATCTCGGTGCCGGTGATGTCGGCCGGCATGAGGTCAGGCGTGAACTGGATTCTTGAGAAGCTCAGGTTCAGCGTTTTCGCGATGGTGCTGATCATCAGCGTCTTGGCGAGCCCGGGGACTCCTTCAAGCAAACAATGTCCTCGGCTGAACATCGAGATCAAAATTTGTTCGACAACGTCCTGCTGCCCAACGATCACTTGCGAAAGTTCGCCGAGAATCTGCTCGCGAGCTTTCTGCATTAATTCGACAGCGTCTTGTCCGATCGGTTGTTCAGCCATTTTGGTTCCATCGTGCTCTGTTTACGGAAAGAGCATTGTATATGAACTCTCCCGTACCGGCATCCGGACGCCTGACCTGCCAAACTGAGTAGGTCAGGCTGTGCCTGACTGGGATTTACACGTAGGTCAGGCTGTGCCTGACAAAAAACCCTAACGTCAGGCTGTGCCTGACCTACGCGTTACGAGACGTCAGGCACAGCCTGACCTACGAGACTACCAGACGTCAGGCACAGCCCGACCTACGATTTGCTACCATTGGGAAATGCCGAATTATCGACGAGCCTATGTTCCCGGTGGAACTTTCTTCTTTACCGTCGTCACTTGTGCGCGCGTGCCCATTTTTTCGGATTCGGTCGCGTGCAAACTACTTGGGGTCGTGTTCAGAGAAGCAATCTCGAAATGGCCAATGGATCTCAATGCCATTGTTTTATTACCAGATCACCTACACATGATTTGCTCTTTGCCAGCTGGCGATGATGAGTATTCAAAACGGATTGGTTGGATCAAAAAGGAATTCACCAAACGATGGCTCGTCTCTGGAGGTGGCGAATCAACAATCTCGCAGTCAAAGCGAAACGAGCGCAGACGCGGAATTTGGCAGCCGAGATTTTGGGAACATACCATCGAAGAGGATGAAGATTTCGACAACCATTTCGATTACATTCATTGGAATCCGGTTAAACATGGGTACGTCAAATGTCCCAAAGACTGGCCTCATTCAAGTTTCCATCGCCACGTTAAGGCTGGCGTTTACCCAGTCGATTGGGGTTGCTGCTCCGTTCAAACTTCAGAAAACGCACCCCCAAATCTAAGAGCTATTAAGGATGCTGGCGAACCGTAGGTCAGGCTGTGCCTGAATAGCACTCGACAACAATAAGAAGTCAGGCACAGCCTGACCTACGCAAGGACTCGCAGATCGCCTTCGCGTTTGGTGAAACCGGACTCGTCGAGATACTCGCAGATCGGCACCGCCCATTTTCGACTCGTGTCGATCAACGTACGAATGTCGCTCATCGTCATCCCGCCGTTGGCTTCCATCGCGGCACGGATTTTTGACCAAGCTTCATCGATAACTTCGGCGTGAAAGAAGTATTCGTCGTTCGCTTTAACGATGTCTCCATTTTCCGCCGCCATCGCCAGCAGTTCGGGAACGGCGTCCTTGTTTTTGGTTGCAGACTTCTGTAACTCCGCGGCGGTTGGTGGTTTTAGTCCCGCAGCATGAAGCTTAGAAAGCAGATCTTCCAGCAACACCTTCTGACCTTTGGAGAGTTTGGGCCCGAATCCAGAAAGTGCAACGGTTTTCACGTTTGAAAAAACCGTTTTCTCTTTCGTCAAATGCGAAATCACCGCATCAAGCAATTCCTTTTGCCCCAACCAGGCGAACTCGTTCTCGACGACGTTGCGCTTATGATTGAATCGCAAAGGATTGGCTTCATGCAAACGGGTCAGCGTTTTGATAACTTGAGCACCCAGCTGCTCAAACCGATCGCGGTGCATGCAAACGGTTCGGGTTTGCGAAATCGCGGTCTCAACCAGTTCGCCCGATTCCTTGAGCCGGTCATAGGCTTCCTCGAAATCAACAACTCCCGCGACGCGAGGGAAAGAGTCCGCCTTGAAAGACGCATCGTTGAGCAAATAAACGCTCGATGCTGCACGTTCGTCACCTGAATCGGACTCCATTCGTTGCACGTGTTTCAAATCCGTTTCCGTTGGCTTCTTGATCGCCGCGGCTTCCGAATGAATGACACGTCCTCCGCCGATGGTCAAAACGGGAGACTCCAAACGAACGACAAACGGCTGATTCCAAACGGTGACCGCAGGCTCGGACAACCAAATTTGAGCAAAGCCACTTTTTCCTGGTTCGAGTTCGTTACAGTCCAGCAACCGAACATTTCCAAAAAGCTCCGCCGTGCCGACGTGAAAACGGACTCGCGTTCGATCCTTGAGCGGTTTCCTGACGCTATTGAGCAAATGCAATCGAACCGTGAGCAGTTTGGACGGAACAAGGTGCCCAACCGCTGCGAGTTCGTGGCCGCGGCCGATCTCGTTGAGTCGCACACCCGCAAGGTTGATCGCCGCACGCTGTCCGCGGTGAACTTCTTCGCTGCCGGAGTCGTGGTTCTGAATCCCGCGGATGCGAACGGAGAGCGCACCGGGCTGAACTTCAACCGGATCTCCGATGCTCAATGTTCCGCTACTGACACTTCCGGTGACGACGGTGCCGTGGCCTTCGATCGAAAACGCACGATCAATCGCCATTCGAAACGGAGCCGACTCTCGGTTGGCGACTTCCGAAGCCGAAACTTTGTCGCCGGCTTCTTTGATTGCTTTCTTTAGGTCGTCGATGCCCAATCCGGATTTGGAACTGGTGCGAATGATTGGAGCATCGTGCAAGAACGTATCCGCGACCGTTGCCCGGATTTCTTCTTCCACCATTTCCAGCCAAGAATCTTCACACAGATCGCATTTCGTTAACGCAATCACACCGCAAGTCAGGTCCAGCAATCTCAGAATGTCGAGGTGTTCGATGGTCTGTTGCTTGACCGAATCGTCGCCGGCGATCACGAGCAGCACCATATCCATTCCGGTGGCTCCGGCGAGCATTTGTCGCACGAACTTTTCGTGACCGGGAACGTCAACCACGCCAATGTTGTAATCTTCGATCTCGAGAAAAGCATAGCCAAGCTCGATCGTGATGCCACGTTTCTTTTCTTCTGGCAATCGATCCGTGTTGGTGCCAGTGAGAGCTCCGATCAGGGAAGTTTTGCCGTGGTCGATATGACCGGCCGTTCCCAAAATCAAATCACGCATCATGTTTTCCCGCACTAAGATTCGCGATACAGAATGGAACCACAACCTTTGCAGAGTAGTGGCTTGCAACTGAGAATATCGCTTTTCGTTTGCTGCGTCAGCGTGATATTACAATTGCCGCATGTGCTCAAATCAGTTGCGGCAAATGTATCTTCGCCCATGGTTTTGATGTTACGCTGGTAAGGCACACGCAGATCGGAGTGTAATTTTTTCAAGGCTTCGGCAAGCTCTTCCCTAATCCGAGCGTCCTCATTTTTCATCGTTACCAATTCGGCGGCGACTTTCTTCTCGATACCGGCTGTTTCAGATTTCGCCTTCTCAAGATTGCTCTTCGCCGTTTCCAATTCTTGTTCGAGCACGTCCAGCTTCTCAAGCGTTTCGAAAATCTCGTCGGCCTGACAGCTATTCGCTTGCTCGTCGGCAGCGATCCGGTCTTTCAATAGTTGGAACTCCTTGTTGGAATCCGCAGCATTCAATTTGCCACGAAGATCTTCCAGTTTCGCCTCACGATCTTCCAACTGAGATTGCTTGGATCTGGAATCCTTCTTCACCTCCAACAATTCCTGCTTCTTGGCTTCAAGGGCGTCAGCGAATCCTTGCTCCGTTGTTTTGACCAACCGAACTTGAATCGGTCCACGGCGCATTCGATCAGCGATATCGGTAAGCTGTCTGAGCATTCGGTGCAGAGTTTGCAACAACGCGTAGTCAGCCTGGTCTTTCGTCTTTTCGTTCAAACTTCAGTCCGTGCAAGTGACAGTTTCATTCAGTCCACATGTTAACAAACCTTGAATCGACGCGTTAGAGGGGACCGAGACTGCTGATCGAATGCGCCGCAGGAGCCTTAATCGACGGATTCTACCAACTGGTCCTCGATGCAAAGTTCATGCTGGAACCGTCTTCAGGGAGAAACTTGATCGTTAGCGGATAGCTATTCCAATTGTTCAAGCTGTTGGGCAAGGTTCATTCTGATTCCGAAATGTGAAAGGACTGAGACGACTTTCTTTATTCGACGTCAGACGCCCGATCTTGGGAAAATTCGTTGCTGGAATTTTCCGAGCTGGAGACTTTGAGCCGAGAATTCATTTCGTCGACAGCGATTCGAACTTGATCAGGGACAATGAACAGTCCCATGTCGAGCTCCTCATCGTATTCAAACTTCTCAAGTTTCCAGATATAGGTTCCGCGTTCCGAGCTCGACGTGAGCGTCTTGGCGACGACAATGTCTCCTTGCTTTTCGTGGTCTGAGTACGTGCGGGTTACGACGGCTCCAGCAGCTTTTTGATCAACACCCTTATGGCGAATCAGGTAGCCGGTTTGCATATCATAATAGCGGTCTGACAAAACTTCATCGTGACCAACACACTCAAGGTGGTAACAGTTGACGTTGTTGATTTTGGCCGTCCCAACGCATCGAGTCGACTTGTACGCTTCACTCCAATGAACGTTCCCTGCCATCACGCAAGTATCTCTCAACCAAGATTGAAGCTCGGCCCCACGATGCATTGAAACGGTGTTGCCACTACGCTGCCGCCACGCCACGCCACTCAACTTCGCCCATTTCCCAGGTGATTCAGAAACCACACAACCGTATTCGTATTCGAGTTCTCCGTTGTGCAACCTTCGCGAGAATTGCTGACCCGGGACTTTCCATCCTTCATACCTCCAGACCTTTTCCCCTTTGCTACATGTCCAAACGACATGCGTCGAGGAAAGGCTTTCTAGCAACTCGTAGCCACCGACAGCCAGAATGTGCTGGTCCATTACTTCCTCGGCCGACGGCAGAGAAGAATCTTCGTCCTGGCCAAAAGCGGCAGGGGCGGCAGAGGAGACAAGCAGTAAAATTAAACAAAAGAGTTTGTCGAAATCTCGCACAAAAATCATGGCAATGCTCCGTTGGAATCGCGAAGCCATCAACTTATCCGATTCAGAATCAGGAAGCCAGCGTTTACTTGACAGAAATCAATCTGCAAGTCTTACTCAAGTCCGTCAAGGTAGTTGATGTCGCTCTCGGAGAGAATGGTAAGTGGAACGTCGACGGTTTTTCCGTTTACTTTTTCAAGCGTAATTTTCTCGTCGCCGACACGAACTACTTTGGCAATCACGCTGTGCTTTCCTGCCGTCCACGTGCGCATTTCACTGTCAACTTTCTTGCCTTTCCTAGCAGCATTCTGCCCGTCACCGAAAATCGCTTTCTTAAGCTCGGAATCTTTTAGACTTACCAGGACGGTGACCGCCATCGTGCTTTCACCGGGAATCGAAACCGTTTCCGTCCCGGCGACGAAAACAGTAGTCGGTGGAATCTCGGTGCCACGCGACAGACCGCTGGTCGTTGGAAGCCAAAGCAGATACGGCTGATCATCAAACAACACGATCGCATCGTGATCGTTGTACGGATGAATCATGATGCCATCCTGCATACATCCGATCGAACCCTCCTCATCGGTCTTCAGATATTGCCCCGCGTGCTTCATCAACTCAAATAACGAATCATTGTCAACGGTTTTTGCTAACTTGTTTTTTACTTCCTTCAACTCGGAAGACTTCTGCTCTGCTTTGCGGACTTCTCGCTCTTTGACACGATCAGTGCGAAAATAGAATTCACGCTTCTTGTTGCGAGAGCTGACCAGCACCACCACGTCTTCGTTTATGTTCCGTGGCGTTGGCACTTTCCCGCGCCGCATCAACCGAAACTCTTTGTCGGCCTCAGAAGCTTGTCTAACAATCTTCTTCGACAGCGGCTTGTAGTCGTCGCGGCAGGCCTGAACATAATCAGCAATGACTTCATCAGAGATCGAAGGACGATCGATCATGGCGTCGCCACCGCCACCGTCTTCATCAAGCTCCAGCTCGCCCACACCATCTGGTAGCGAGATCAATTCATATTCTCGTGATTCCCCAATCGCTTCCCGAATATCGTTCGCCGAAATCCCAAAGTTTAGATTTTGCGAATTGCCGGTCGAAGCCAGCGTGCTCATCGCGATGACTCGTCCTTTTGCGTTGATCAACGGCCCGCCACTGTTGCCTGGCGAAAGAGCGGCATCGATTTGAATCCATGTTCCAGTGCGGTCTCCACCAAGCTGTTCGCCTTTTCTCATCGCACTGACGATTCCGTTGGTCGCCGTGAATGAGAGTCCACGCGGAGCACCAAGTGCCGTTACGGTTTGACCTTTCCGCGGAGCGACTCGACTGACGACGATTTTTGGCAACTCATCCCCGTCAAGCTGCGCGATACAGATGTCGCGAGACTCATCAAAGTAATACGTCCCCTCGATTTTGTAGGACTTGCCGTTAGCGAACGTCGCAGTTGCTTCCTGAGCACCGGCCAAAACGTGGACGTTGGTCACAATCACGCCAGAAGTTTCGACAACGAATCCACTGCCAAGCGAATCGCCACTTTTTCCTTTGACTTCAATGCGAACGACTGATCGTTCACTTTCTTCAATGACGTCTGCAAGATCCTGAGCGACGAGGTCGCCGGAAAAAACAGAAAGAAAAACAAGTGCGAACAGAGTCGCGAAAAAATTGTTTAGCGAGGCGCGTCGTGGCATGGGAGTCTCGTTTCTAAAGTGCGTAGACTGGCTCGAAATCCCTTATCCCAACAAAGGACCCGACAAAGGAATTTACACTTTCAAGATATCGTCAGAATCGGCGTCCGTCAATTTTTTTGGACGCCTTGGTCGGAATCACTCGACAAAGATCGTGCGAACGCCGCAGCAGCGTCAAGTCTTGCACGATCGACACCGGTTGAAAAACCCTTCGATTCAACTAATTCACAGACGGCCTCAGTGGCCACATTTCCCTTGGCCCCGGGAGCGTAAGGACAGCCACCAAGACCTCCGACGCTCGCATCAAACACTCGCAACCCGTGCTCAAGTGCGACTTCGATATTCGCCAACGCCTGACCATCGGTGTCATGGAAATGTCCCGCAAGCTTGGCTGCATCTACTTCATCCAACACTGCTGCCAGCATGGACGCGACTTTCTCTGGCGTGCCAACTCCGATCGTATCGCCAAGCGAAATTTCGTAGCATCCTAGCGCCATCATTTTCTTGGCGACCAATGCAACTGCCGCTGGGGCAATGGCTCCGTCGTAGGGACAGTCAGTGACACAAGACACGTAGCCTCGCACCGGAATGCTTGCTTCTTTGGCTGCGTCGACCACCGGTGCGAACCGTTCCAATGATTCAGCAATCGAGCAATTGATATTCTTTTGGCTGAAACCTTCGGAAGCTGCTGCGAAGATCGCGACCTCATTAACGCTTGCAGCAATCGCCCCCTCGAACCCTCGCATGTTAGGCGTGAGCGCCGTGTAGGCCACGCCATCGACGCGTTCAATGCCAGCGAAAACCTCAGCCGCATCTGCCATCTGCGGCACCCACTTGGGGCTCACGAAGCTAGAAACTTCGATTTTTCGCAATCCGGTCACGCTCAACAGATTCACCAAGGCGATTTTGTCGCTGGTCGCGATCTGTACTTTCTCATTCTGCAATCCATCGCGCGGGCCGACCTCAAACAGAGTTACCGAATCAGCCATTGGCTCAATCTTTCAATTTAAAGTCGCTCGCTGGAAATCTAAACCGCAACCGGCTCTGATCCACCCTGACCATTCATAATTTGGTCCCAAGCCTTAGCGAGAACTTTCACCGAATGGCGAATTTGATCCTCAGTGTGGCTGGCGGTCATGAAGATCCGCACGCGAGTCTCTTCCTGCGGGACGGCAGGGTAGAGAATCGGTTGAGCATTGATGCCTTCGTTGTAAAGTGCCTCCGACAACAGCAACGCTCGCGAGTTGTGACCGCAAATGATCGGAATGATCGGCGTGCCGAGAGCCATTCCCGTGTCGATGCCGGCCTCTTGAGCCAACTTCAGGAACAGTTTCGAATTGTCTTGCAGTTTCGTCACCAGTTGAGGATTCTTCTTCAGCATCCGCAGCGACCCGAGTGCCGCTCCCGCGTTTGCCGGCGGCATGCCAGCCGCGAAAACGTAGCCAGGCGTCGTGTATCGCAAGAACTGAATCAGTTCCGCTTTACCGGCAAGGAATCCGCCGCAGCTGCCGAACGATTTACTGAGCGTTCCCATCCAGCAATCGACGTCGCCTCGATCGACTCCGTACATTTCACCAATACCGCGACCGGTGTCACCAAGGGTTCCGATCGAGTGAGCTTCGTCGACGTAAAGCCACGACTTGAAACGTTTCTTGATCTCAACGAAGCGAGGCAAGTCAGGATAGTCGCCGTCCATGCTGTAGAGACCTTCAACCGCAATCAGGACTCGGCGGAAATCACGGCGAGACGTTTTCAAGATCTCGAACAGATCGCGCCAATCATTGTGCTTGAACGGACGGCGACGAGCACCCGAAAGGATGGCTCCTTGGACGATGCTATTGTGAGCAAACGCATCGTGGACGATCAAATCCTGTGGCCCGACAAGGTGACCGATGATGGTTTCGTTGGTTGCGTGGCCGCCCGGGAAAGTCATCACGTCTTCAACGCCGAGGAATTCTGAAAGCTCAGCTTCGAGCTCACGGTGAATCGTCTTCTCGCCCGATACGATTCGGCTGGCCGAAACCGATGTTCCAAAAGTATCAATCGCTTCCTTGGCCATCGCGTTGACTTCCGGATGACCGGAAAGACCAAGGTAGTTGTAGCTTCCGTAAGAAATGAGTTCTCGTCCATCGATCTGCGTCATGTTGTCGACGCGACCTTCATGAACGCTGAAAAATGGATTGCGAACGCCAGAAGATTCGATCTGCTTCTGTTGATCATTGAGCAACAAAAATTCAGGGAACTTCGTCAGGTCGTAATACGACTCGGGAATTGGACCGCTAATCCGAGACTTGCTGCCGCGTCCTCCAACAGGCATTCCGTTGGCCGGCTCGACACCGATGTGCTCCTGAATCGCCGCTGCCACATCGCGAACGGTTTCAATTTCCTGAAGCACATCTTCCGGAAGTCGTCCGCCGAAGGCTTCTTCCAATGTGTGTGCAATATCAAGTCGCTCGACCGAGTCCAATCCAAGGTGGACGATGTTCGTGTCGATGTCCACATTGTCAGCACGATTTCCGGCAGTGGCCGTCACAACGCGGATTACGGAATCGACGACGACGGGAGAGAGACCTTCGACCGCCGCAGTTCCATTTGTTGCACCATTAGCGGCAAACGAAGCAGTAGGCCGTTGCTCGTCTTGCTCCCACGAAACCCAAGACGCGACCACGTTTCGCAAACGTCCGTTTTCAAAGTCAGCCTTACAAGCGTGCCGCTGAACTTTCCCGCTGGAAGTTTTGGGAATACTATGTGCACGAACAAGAACAATCGCATCTGGCGGAAGCTCGTGCTCCTCCGCAATCGCCGTACGAATCGCTTTGAAACATTCGTCCCAATTGCGACTCTTGCGGCCACGATCGACCTCGCAAACGATCACAAGGTGCTCACGATCCCAACGAGTCAACGCAAACGCCGCGCAGCCGCCGGAACGAGTCGATGGATCACAGATCTCAACCGTGGATTCGATATCTTGCGGATAGCGATTCACACCGCGAACGATGATCATGTCTTTCAGGCGACCGCAAACAAACAGTTCGCCTTGGTGCATGAATCCAAGGTCACCCGAGCGAACGTATTTCATTCCGTTGTCGGGACTGAGCTTCGCTTCGAAAAACTCGGCCGTCATTTCTGGACGCTCGAAGTAACCGACTCCGCAACTTGGGCTATTGATCCAAATTTCGCCGATTTCATCCTCTGGCAAACAGCGGCGTGTTTCGGGTTGAACGATTTGGACGTCTTCTTCAGGAAGAACTTGCCCGCAGCCGACCAAATTTCGGCCGACGCGGTCATCCGGATCAACTTGAACGACTCTGTGCTGAACAAGTTCGTTGCGATCGAAAGCGCGAATAACCGGCGGTTCTCTACGATCGCCACCGGTGACCAACAACGTCGTCTCCGCCATTCCGTAGCACGGATAATGAGCTTTCGGGCTGAATCCGTAAGGGCCAAACTTCTCGCTGAAGGCATCCATGATGTCCGCTCGAACAGGTTCGGCTCCGTTAAAAGCAACCTCCCATTTCGACAGATCCAAGCCTTCACACTGTTCCGTTTTGATTTTTGTTGTGCACCACGCGTACGCAAAGTTAGGTCCACCGGTGACGGTGCAACCGTAGTCCGACATCGCCCTTAGCCAACGAATCGGATATGTCAAAAACGCAACTGGCGACATCATGATCTGAGTCGCACCCAAGTACAGCGGATTCAGAATTCCTCCGATCAGTCCCATGTCGTGGTAAGCAGGCAGCCACGTGCAGGCTTTCGTTCCGTTGGTGACTTCGAACGCCATGGTAATCATGCGACAGTTCGCAATGAGATTCTGATGCGTCAGAACGACGCCCTTGGGAGTCCCGGTCGAACCGGACGTGTATTGGATCAACCCGACATCGGAAGACGCAACTTTCGGCGCGACCCAATCGTTGGCAACATCGCTGCCGATTTCTTCTGTGGCGATCCATTCCAAGCTATCGAGGTTGGGCGCATCGGCTAGCCACGTGCGCGATCGTTCGATCACAGTTCGCGTTGTGAGCGCGACGGCAGCGTGACAGTTTTCCGAAATGGAATTCACGCGTCCCATGTTTCGATTTCGCCGCGGCGGGAAAGCCGGCACCGGCGTAACACCAGCGTAGTGGCATCCGAGGAACGCACGAATGAATTCCAAGCCGGGAGGATACATCAACACGGCGCGTTTGCCAGCGAAGCCTTTTACAACAAGGTCTGCTGCAATAGCGCGTGCATCTTCGTCGAGCTTCGCATAGGTAACCGAATCGACTTCGTGTTCCCCATGATCGAGATATCGATAGGCAACGGTATCGGGAGTCGCAGCCGCCCAATACCGCAGACGCTCCATGAAGTTCGTTTCAGGAGGTGAATACGGATGCAGTAATTGTTGTGAGTCAGAATTCACGGCTGGGGTGTTCTCCATCCCGTCAAATGATCGCCAGATTCAATTGTTATCGGAAACAAATTTGGGTAACCCAAGAGCCTTCTGGCTTTCCCGGCGTACCCGATTTTTAGCCCGACATTGTAACCAGTATCCGTATTTTCGGCACGACTCTCTGGCAAATGCAGAAATGTCACACATGGCCAACCTTTCAGGGGAAAGTCTTCGTGATAGTCACGATCATCGCGACCGGCAAACCGGCTGTTTAGATCAGACCGAATTTAACGCTTGGGACACCGAGCATTCATCGTGAACGCCAAATTGGTGATTAAAACCCGGGAAAACAAGGACCAGTCGCGCATGATAGTGAGCAGTTAGTTCAAAGTTTCCTGCACATGAAACCGATTCATTTGATATGCGTTGGTGATAAAAGGACTTTGAGGAGAAATATCAGCATCCGCGATACCAGCATCGGATTCCTTCCGACGCATCCCACCAAGGAGAATCGATGTCATCCATATCCACCGATTTGGCCAAGTCCAGATCAGAGAAACACTGCAAAAGTTGCTGGCGAACCGACATTCACATTCCGATCAAATTCCCGGCCGTCGTCCAAGGATTCTTGATCGTGCTCACATTTGGTTTGATCTTGTTGGTTCGCCCCTCGCACTGCGTTTGCTGCGGCACAAAAAGAATCTTCTAAGATCTCTCATCGTAGTGATCCAATGCAACGCAATCCTGCTCTTTGACTTTCGGCGATTTCATTTTTGTTACCGGAAGTCTCCCTTCGGCCTCTCTATGCCGAACAATTCAATCGGCGGAATTTGCAATAAGTACTTCCTGTAAACCCAACGGATTTTGATTGAGTTGGGTTCGAAGTGACTGGATAGGTGAGTCAAAACAAACTTCTTGACCAGTTGATGGACTCGTTCTTCAAGGAGTTCACGTGCCTCTTTCGCGTTATTTTTCAGGTTCGCCAGATCATCTTCACTAGGCGGAACCTCCATCAACTCTCGATTGTCTGGGGAAAACCAAGCCCGTTCGATTCCATGTCGCTGATAGTCGGAGACAATTTGGGCTTGCGCAATTCTACTTCTTGCCCTCTCGGGAAGTTCATCCAAGAACCGGTTGCGAGATTCCGTTTGTTCCTCTTCCATTTCGCGATTCAATTTCTTCCAAGCTTTTGTGTCCAGCGGCGAGCCCATTCGAGCGTCTGACCTTTTCACTGAAAACTTTTTCTGGATGGCAAGGTGTGCCGTGAACATTTCCTGCATGCAATCTCGAATCAACTTTTCATCCGAGTGTCCTTTGGAAGTTATTTGCATAATCGTCATCAAGTCAGTTGTTGCCGGATAGGGACGATAGCGTACTGGCAAAAGCCTGCCGGAATGAACAGCAAACACAGGCTGTTTTCCACCGTCGCTGGAGCTAACTTTGACGCCATGCTCTAGGTTCCAAAGAGACCGCCAAAGCACGGACAACGAAGGAGATCGATTAGGTAGGCCACCGTTCAAAGCCAATTCAAATTCTGGTCTCCGATCTGTATCAAGAGGCTCAAGGAGAAGCTCCCAGACTTCTTTCTCGATTTCCACCACTTGGTCGGCAAGTTCAGCAAGGGACTCATCAAGATCGACAGCGGACCCGCCCGTCGGAGAATATTTGTTGAGAAACTCGACAATACCCAACTCAAAAAACTCTGAGGCTATCGCGAAGTCAGTCAGAATCTCTTTTTCTTTGGGACGCAAAAGTCGATTCATTTCGGAATCGAACTCTTTCAGGTATTCGTTCCACTCTTTGACGAACTCTTGCTTTTTCTTTTTACCTTTAACTTGAGCACGTTCTCTCCCAAGATCTTTAGCTCGCCCAACCATCTCTCTTGTCTTTGCTTCAATCTCTTTCAGTTGTTCCAAATCAACCGCTTTCAAGAAATCCAAGTCGAGGAAAAGGCGTTGTCTGTAAGTTAAATCGAGAACCAACTTCTTTTGTGCTTCAGCCCTAACTTGACCGTGAGGCCGAAACAGGAATGTGTTTCGGATCTCGTTCTTGAAGAGTTCAGAATTGAAGCCAGATTCTTGAGCATGAACAGGCGACGGCAATAGCCCACACAGTAGAAGAAATAGAGTGAAGGTGAATTTCTCAAATGCATTCATGACGACATCATGCCGCGCATCGAGCAGCAAATCAAGAATTTTAATTTTCACCTGTACTCAAAATCGACATGAACGCTTTCTGCGGGATGTCCACACTTCCGACTGATTTCATTCGCTTCTTTCCAGCCTTCTGCTTCTGAAGCAGTTTGCGCTTTCGCGAGATGTCGCCACCGTAGCACTTTGCGGTCACATTTTTGCGCTGGGCTTTGACAGTTTCACGAGCGATTACACGTGAGCCAATTGCGGCCTGGACGGCAACTTCGAACATGTGCCGATCGATTTCTTCCTTCAGCTTCTTTACGACAGCACGTCCGCGACGATCCGCGTCAGCACGATGACAAATGATACTCAGCGCATCAACTTTGTTGCCGTTGACGAGAATATCCATCCGAACAAGATCCGCCATCACATAGCCGATGATGTCGTAGTCCATCGTGCCGTAACCGCGAGTAATACTCTTGAGGCGGTCGTGCATGTCGTAGATCACTTCCGCCAGCGGCAAGTCATAAGCCAACATGACTCGCGTTGCCGAAAGGTATTCCGTGTTGTGCAATAATCCACGTCGCTCGTTACACAACTTCATCACCGGCCCAACGAACTCTTCCGGCTGAATCAAGTTCACGCGAACAATCGGCTGACGAAATTCTTCGATGTCACCTGAATCGGGAACTTCTTGAGGCCGATGTATCGCCAAAACATCGCCGCGCTTCGTCAAAATCTCATACGTTACGTTGGGAGCTGTCTGAACGAGGTCGACATCCGACTCTTGTTCCAATCGTTGTTGCACCACTTCCATGTGCAACATACCAAGGAACCCACAGCGAAACCCGAAGCCGAGTGCTTCGCTGGATTCCGGAGCGAATTCAAAACTCGGATCGTTGATCGCGAGTTTCTCAAGTGCCTCACGAAGCTCTTTGAAGTCCTGGCCGTCAGACGGATACAGGCCGCAGTAAACCATTCGCTTTGGCTCGTGATAGCCAGGCAACGGCTCAACATCCTGCGCCGAATTTTTCGTCATCGTGTCACCAATGTTCACATCATTGAGCGACTTAATGTTACACACGACGTAGCCAACTTGGCCAGCGCGCAGTTCATCGCATGGCGTTTGCTTGGGGCGGAACTGGCCGATCTCAACGACTTCGTGCACCGTATTGGCGCGGATCATACGAACTTTCTGACCTTTTTTCACCGTGCCGCTCATCACACGAACGTAGGTGATCGCACCACGGTATTCATCGTAGTGTGAATCGAAAATCAACGCCTGCAAATCGGTGTCAGGATCTCCTGTGGGTGGTTTGATTTTGGACACAATCGCCTCGATCAGTCCATCGATGTTGATGCCGGCTTTGGCGCTGACTCGAACCACGTCTTCGCCGTCAATGCCGAGCGTTTGTTCCATTTCCTGAACAACTTCGTCTGCACGCTGATGCTTCAGGTCGATTTTGTTGACCACGGGAATGATGTCGAGATCATGTTCGATCGCGGCGTAGCCCGTGGCAACCGTTTGTGCTTCGACTCCCTGGAATGCATCCGCCAACAGCAACGCCCCTTCGCAACAGTTAAGCGATCGCGAAACCTCATATTGAAAGTCAACGTGGCCTGGTGTGTCGATGAGGTTTAGCTCATAAGTTTGACCTTGGTGCTGCACCGTCATCGCGACAGCTCGAGCCTTGATCGTAATCCCGCGTTGCCGTTCAAGCTCCATGTCGTCAAGCAACTGCTCTTGCATGTTTCGCTTTTCGACCGAACCGGTGTGCTCGAGGATTCGATCCGCCAGCGTACTTTTTCCATGATCGATATGAGCGATGATGCAAAAGTTGCGAATGTTCGATTGTTCGATTTTGGCCATTAGGCGTTCTTACGTTTGAGGTATTCAGTTCTCGCAAGTCCGGCAGCTCCAACGAACCCGGCATCCCCGCCAAGTTCCGCGTACCGGACGACCAATTTCTCAGCCAAAACAGGGAAGACAATTTTTTTGGTTTCGGCAATCACGCCGTCGATGAATTGCCTTCCAACGTGTGATGCCGACCCGCCGAAGTCCATGGCACCACCAAGAATGAATACTTCCGGGTCGATCACATGAGCCAACGTTGCGATTCCGCGCCCGAGATACTTCGCCGTTTCGTCAATGATCGAAAGAGACAATTCGTCTCCTTGGTTAGCCGCTTGAGAAATCATCAACGCCGAAAGCGGTGACGCTTCTCCCATCTCTGCCGTCAGCAAACTTTTCGCTCCGCCGGACAACGCTTCACTGCACCGAGCCACAACCGCGGTCGCGCTGGCGTAAGCTTCGAGGTGCCCCATCGTTCCACATGGGCAGCGACGTGCCGATTCTGAAGTATCGATCGTCACGTGACCGATCTCGGCTCCATGACTGTGGGCTCCGTCGATACTGAAGTCGTTGACGATGATGCCACCACCAACGCCAGTGCCCAGCGTGATCAAAACAAGACTTCCAAATTGTCGACCACTGCCGATCCAATACTCGCCGAAAGAAGCAGCTGCTGCATCGTTCGCGTAGGTCACTGGCTTGCCAGTCGCTTTCGCCAAAAGGTCTCGAACCGGAGCATTTCGCCAAGCCGGTAGATTGCTGGGCGTGAGAATCACACCAGCTTCGATGTCCATCGGCCCCGGAGTTCCAAGGCCAACTGCCGCAACATCGTCGAGCGACCTGCCGGATTCCTCGAGCAATTTTTCGATCGATTGTTTCGCTTTCTCAATCGAGTGCGACGGCTCCTTGTCGGCGATGGTCGGGAACTTCGTCTGGGCAACGGTCCGGCCTTCGTCGTCCACGATGCCGACCTTTATATTGGTGCCTCCAACGTCGACGCCAACAAACAGAGGAATATCTGCGTTCATGTATCTTGCTTGAATCAGAAAATGTGAGAATGTGAGACTGCTAACGATGCCGATCAACCATAAACTACCGATCAGACGGCGAGAGTTTATCGGAATGCCTGCAATTTGAGTACGGGATTTTCTCGATTGCGCGCGGTCCACAGGGTAGAATTGGCAGGTTCTTAAGGAATCAGATTGCCAACGGTGTTTTTTAAGTGGCATTTTTTGCAAATATCCTTTCAAACTCCCGTTCCTCTGTAGGCAATTGAGTTCAGTTAAGACCACAATGTGGACTTGGGGGAGCCTTTCACAGCATCAACCACATTCTTAATTTATTGATTTACGAGGATTCAAAATGAACGGTATCCGACTGGCTGTCTTCGCAGTGGCAGCAATCTGTGTTTTCCAGCTTCAAGTTTCTGAAGCGATAGCTCAAGGCCCCGGTCCAGGCTACGCTGAGGCACAGCGAAAAGCTCAAAAGGCCATGCAAGACGCCATGAGAAACGGTGGAAGTTCGAAAAAAGATAATTCTGATCGCGACGCGCCCAAATCAAACCGAAGCCGATCTCGTCGCAACAACCGAAGCAACAGCAACAATGGCGACAACGCGATCAAGTCCAATCCTTTGCTCCAGCTTTTTGACGCTAACGGTGACGGTGAACTTTCGCTCGAAGAGATCGATGCGGCATCTCGCTTGCTGTATTCGCTCGACACGAACGAGGACGATCGAATCACAGCCGATGAAGTCGAGGATATGGTTGGGCAGAGCGTTGCAACTAAAGACGACGAAGAGGAAGAAGAACCGCCTCGCAGCCGTCAGTCAAGCCGCGAGCGAAACACTGCATCGCGCAGCCGTAGCTCCAGTCGATCGTCTAATAATCGGAAAAAAGGCATGGGCAAGCCAACACTCGGCAGTATGCAAGCGATGAACAGCGGCGGCAATGAGGATGCTGATTTCGCCACCAGCGATCGGGATAAAGACGGAATTCTCAAACGCGGTGAACTTCCGAAGAACCTTCGCAACGATTTCCGCAAGATGGACACAAACGGCGATGGCGGAGTCGACGAAGATGAGTTTTACGACTTTGTTGACGGATAGAGTTTGCGTCAATTAAAAAAACAAAGCCGAACCATGCGATTGCACGGTTCGGCTTTTTTATTGATCGTTAAGTGACACGAGCGCTAAACGTAATGATCGTTCAGCAATCCGTCGCCACGTGATCTCTAGTGATACAGCACGCAAGCGTACCAGACGCCGTCGTTGCCACGACTGACTCCGATTTGAGCCGTCGGCCGAGTTCCCCAATAGCAGCACTGCTGGATCGCAGCTTGCGGAGATTGATTCGACCAACCAACACCTTCATATCGTGCACCTCCCAGTCCACCGCCAATGTGCCCTTGCACTCTGCCAGAAGCAGCTTGCTGGGCCTTCATTTGGGCGAGTCCCGAAGCGACGTTCCCCACTCCGTTGCTGACAGCTCGATAGCCCGTCGACAAAGTTGATCGAATCGGAGTTGATCGAATGGGTTGCGTGTACGTCGGCTGGGTGTATGTCGGCTGAGCCAATGGTTGGGAATAGGTCGCTATCGCAGGAGCCACATAGCTCGCCGCGGGCATCGATGTCAGCGTCCCCACTGGCTCGGAAACCGTGCCGTTGCTGACAACAACATTACTGGCTGTCGTGCCAGCAAAACTGGTAGTCGTTGGAAGTGACTGGGTAGAAGCAGATGAGTAGACGACCTGTCCTGCGGGATAGGTCAAATCGGAAGCCGTCAAAGGCATCGACGAAACATTGCTTGGCGGGAAGTTAACTGTTTGATAACAGCCCGAACAAGAACTACACCCAGAACTGGAAAACTGCTGGGCAACGACGGGAGCCCCACTGGAAGCGACAGCAAAAATTGCTGCAACCACCAAGGCCGTCATTAAGTTCGTCACATTTCGATAGATCATCTTTTGTCTCACATCAGTTATGGACTCTTTTCAAAGCCCCAATACAAAATCCATCTGAGCGGTCGTCTTCGTTTTTGAAAACCGCCAAAATGGAGACGATGAAATCGTTCGAATCAAAACGCAAATCGTGTCGAGTTTGCTTTGCAACAAATTCGACCGTTGGTTCGAATACGCTTATCCGGCAGCGCTACCGGACAAACAAGTCAAGTGAGAACCGTTGTCGAATCTGTTGACAAGTCACCAACATCAAGTTCATGACTTTCAACCGAAGACGTTGAATCCAAATCGATTTCGAGCGCTATCGTCCGACCAGCAACTGTTTCCGACAACCGCCCGATCTTTTCTAGAAAGGCAAATAAATAAGCGTATCTTATCTCAGGTCAAAATTTGGTGTGATTTCGCATAGTTGCCAGCAGATTCGAACGCTCAAACTCCTAATTAGGTTGCTACATATCGCCCAATTTGCTGGAATTTCTTTTGATATAAGTTCGCTGAAGCGAGCTTCGGGCATTTTGAGCAGGACACGACATCGATGGCCCAAAGATTGCTGAGCTAGAATTTCCGCGGCTGAGACCAGTGCAGCGTCAAAGTAGCACGTCTCTCCGAGACGTGGAAAATCGCCTCGGAGAGACGAGCTACTTACCCTTGTTAGGCGCCGACTAACAACGCTGCCACCGTCATGTAAATCACGATCCCCAAAATGTCGATGATCCCAGCAACAAACGGATTGCTCATCATGGCCGGATCGAGTCCAAGCTTTTCAAACATCAACGGCAGGATCGAACCGGTCAGAGTCCCTGCCGAAACAACTAGGATCAGGGTGAGCGGAACGACAAAGAATGCCCTTTGCGTGATGCTCTTCGTTTCCTGCTTCAACCGAGCTTGCACTTTCGATTCGGCATCGTTCAACGTCCAAGTCTGCCCGCCGTCATCGGAAACTTCCATCGCTGGCTGATCCTCGATACTGATCTTGCGTGGAGCGGTATCAATCATGAAGTACGACGCGACCAAACCCATCAACGCCAAACCGAGCCCCAACAGCAATCCCATCACCAGTTCACGAGTGACGACCTTGGCCCAATCGCCGACGCCAATGTGTCCCCTCGAAAGCGCCGTAATAATCAGCGTGGCCGATTGCGAGCCCGAATTCCCGCCGCTACTGATAATCAGCGGAATGAACGGCACCAGCCAGTACAGCGTCTTCAGTCTCGCTTCATATTGTTCAAGCGCAAAGGCGGTCAGCAACGCGCAAACGAATAGGATCGTCAACCAAATCCCGCGTTTCCAACTGAGCGTCAGCACTGAAGTTCGAAGGTAGCTTTGATCCAACGGCTCGACGGCGGCGATCCGGTGAGCATCTTCGGTGGCTTCTTCTCGGACGACGTCGATCACGTCATCGTGAGTAATCAAGCCCACCAAACGACGTTCCAGATCAACGACAGGAATCGCCAGCACGTCCATTCGAGCCACCTTGTTAGCGACTTCTTCTTGGTCGTCCATCACATGCGCGGCAATCAAATCCGTCTGCATGATCTCTGAAAGTTTTCGATTCGGCGCCCGCATTCCGGCCAGCAACTCACGAGCGGAAACCAAACCTCGCAGGTGATTTTCGTCGTCAACGATGTACAGATAGTAGATCGTTTCGAATTCTTCGGCCTGCTCCGTTAGCCGATCCATCGCTTGCCGAATCGTCATATCTTCGGAAAACTTGGTCACGTCCGTCGTCATCATCGCGCCGGCGGTATCTTCTGGATACTGATCGAGCCTCAAAATATCGCGTCGGACCTCCGCAGGCATCAGCGCGATCAACTCGTCCCGGACGTCGTCATCAACCTCTTGCAACAAGTCAACTCGTTCGTCTGGCGGCAAAAATTCAACAAGCTGCGCCGCAACAGATCGATCGAGTTCCGATACAACTTCGACTTGCTTCTGTCGATCAAAGTAGGACAAAATCTCAGATCGATTGTCCGGTTCAGTGTGTTCGAAGACGTTCGCAATCTCTTCGCTGCTCAGCCCAGCCATAAACTCGGCCGTACGCGACGCATGCAGCGCAATGCAGAACTCGGCAAGCCCTTGGTGATTGTTTGCGGCCAGCATCTCGCGAAGCTCAGGAAGAAAGAGGGTATTAATCATGGGCATGCCCTCGTCGAGTTTCGCCGCCTGCCAGTGTTTGATAGAAGAGCCGACAAGCTGTTTAAAGGTTCGTAAAAATCTGAATGGTATCTAACTTGAGCCCAATGGAATTGTTACTTCCCGGACTCGAGCAAGGGCCTGCCAACCTCAATGCAGGTTGACAAAAGCGCCGCCACAACGCCTGCAACAATCAACAACCCCGCGGCAACAGTGGCCAGAAAGATGAAAACTTTTCCTAGGATTGTTGGCGGATGTTCGTCCATCGATCTACCAAGCTAAATGTTCCACGAGTTCAGAAAAGGAGACTACGACTTGGTCGCAATCAACTTATCCAACTCTGATTTTAGCTTGGGAAGAATTTCGTCATATGGGAAAGCACCCAATGCTTGCTCACCTTTCTTCAGATTAACAACTTTCGGCCCGCACCAAAGCCCCAAATCAGCATCATCTGTCTCGCCGGGACCGTTTACCCGACAGCCCATCACGGCGATCGTAATCGCATGGTCTTTCGCGTAAGCCGTCATCTCTTTCACCTGCGCCGCCAAGTCCACGAAGGCTTCGTTTTCAACGCGTGAACAACTTGGACACGAAATGATGTTCAAGGCATTTGGATCAAACGTCACGACGCTGCGGACTCGGCCCGCATAAATGTCGTCGACAATCTGCCGACCAGCTTCGATTTCTTCGCCCTTGCGAGCATTCGGCAGCGTCAGCGAAACGCGAACCGTGTCGCCAATGCCGCGTCCGACGAGTTGCTCAAACGCAATCCGCGTTTTAATGATTCCTTCGGGAGGCATACCGGCTTCGGTCACGCCCAAGTGCAGCGGAATGTCAGGCCGAGCTTCAGCAAATCGTTGATTGACTTCGACGACTTTCGCAGGATCTGAATCCTTTAACGAAACGCAGTATCGGACAAAATCGATACTGTCCAAAAACGCACAGTGTTCCAAAGCACTTTCAAGCATCGGAGTGATTGAATCGGAGGTGTCGTATTTTTCTTTTTTGGCAGGATCCACGCTACCACAGTTCACACCGACTCGAATCGCACAATCGTGCTCCCGACAAGTATCCGCGATCAGTTGAACTTTCTCTTGCCAAGGTTTATCCGTTTCGTGGTGATAGAGATGTCCCGGGTTGTAGCGGACCTTGTCGACGTGGGGAGCCACCAACGTCACGAGGCGATAGTTCTCCTGCAAGTCCACGGACAGATTTGCCGTCGATTGCTTGCGAATTTCAGCAAGGGCTTCGGCGTCTTTTTTACTGTCGACAGCAATGCGAACCACGTCAGCACCCGCATCCTGCATCAGTTTCACCAGTGCGACGGTCGCCTCAACATCCTGCGTCTTGGTTGCAGTCATCGATTGGACCGCGATCGGATTGTTGTCACCGATGGTGATGCTTCCGATACGGACGGGTCGAGTTTGATTTCGTTCGATTTTGACCACGAAGGGTTCCTTGTTCGAGTTCAGCTAAAAAGATTGCTGTTGGGACGCCCATTTTGCTTGATGGCTCCGCTTCCTACAATGTCGCCAGTGGAAGAAACCGCAAAGCTTCGGAGTCCGCATTGGAATCGCCAAAATACAAACCGCAACTACACATCGTTCTTCATCAGCCCGAGATCCCGCCCAATACCGGCGCCATTGGGCGGACATGCGTTGCCTTGCAAGCAAAACTCTGGCTGATCAAGCCACTCGGATTCGAGATCACCGAAAAGACACTCCGGCGGGCGGGGCTCGATTACTGGCAGCATCTTGAATGGGAGACCGCCGAAAATTGGGATGATTTTCTGGATAAACGACAGCCCAACAACATGTGGCTGTTCTCACGGTTTGCGACCAAAAGCTACCTCGACGTCACTTACTCCGATCAGGATACGCTTATTTTCGGCTGCGAAACGGCTGGCCTGCCAAAGACAATTTCAGATCAGCATCCCGATTCGCTGCTCCGAATTCCAACTCACGCGAATGTCCGCAGCATCAATTTGAGTAGTGCCGTAGCGGTCGCAGGGTTTGAAGCGACCAGACAAATTGGTTCGCCATTTTGAAAACGTCCATCAGCAAAAAGCTGGAAAGAAATCTCGAAAAGGCCTCGACAACCTTATCCATCTCGCTACTATATCGCTGCGGGATGGAGCAGCCCGGTAGCTCGCGAGGCTCATAACCTCGAGGTCGTCGGTTCAAATCCGGCTCCCGCAACTTTATGAGAAAAAGGCAGTCGATTATTCGGCTGCCTTTTTTTTTGTGCCGCTGACCAGCTCGCGGCTCTATAGGAAATTGCATGGATTGGCTTGTCACCGAAAACTTTAACCCGACGCGTAGGTTTTGAAGTTGCACATATTTTTATTCCGAAGGAATTTCAGCCATTAGCCGGAGGTCGAGCGTAGCGACCACCTCCGGACCCCTAAGGATGCACGATTCGATCCTGAAGGGATCGCAGCAAACGCCCGCTGTGATCCCTTCGGGATCATGTTTGCATTCGACCGAATCCGGTGATGGCGCTGCGCTTATCACCGGCTAATCGCTTGAATCCCTTCGGGATGGGCCGATATAGTGCAACTTCCCGAATGGCGAAGCCCTACGCAGCCCATGCAATCTTCTATCCAGCCTGCATCTTCCGCAGATACCAAACCAGAGCCACCGACTTGGCCAATCTCGTTCCCGCTCGACCACGAAGATTCGTCGGCTCGATCGGCCAAGGAATGGACTCAAGAAAGTCGCCAACATTATCGAACTCGTGTCGAGGATCAAAATTGATCGACTTGAGCTGTTCGCAGGACCCAACGGTGCCACCAGAGTGCCGTAGCAGTTGAATCGTCTTATGGTTGGGCACCACCAACAAGTCGTCGGGCCGCAGAAATTTTTGCCAGCTTTCACGAAACGACTCAACCGAAACGGCGGATTCGAAATCGGATTCAGAAAGCTCCATGTGTTTCAGGTTCGCTGGCGAAATCGGTTCGCTCGGCATGATCGTTTCGCAAAAGAACTCGCATTGCGATGACTGCTCAGAAAGCCGTTGCGCGACCCAGTAAACCGGCGGCAGTTTGGCAGCCTGCTTCTTCTTTCGATTTAGGTTCGTCCAGCCTTCGGCGCTGCTGTACAAAACTGGAGTCGCCTCTCCGTAGGCAACCACGATTTGATTCGCATCACGGCGAAACGATTTTGGAACATTTAGCGTTTCAACTTTTGGCCGCGGCGATCCGTCACCGTAGCTCGCATTCGGATGAGCCAATTGATTTTCAACCATTGCGTTAAACGCATCCAGCAATCCGCCGAGTCCCGGTGTATTGGGTTCCAAATGCTGAAGCGACTGAACCGTCGCTTCGAGCGTTGACAACGAAGTATCGGTCGGCTCGCGTCGAATTCGATACTGACCCGGCGTCGATGGAGCCAATTTAAACTGAGGCAAATCGTGAAGCTGCGGAATGTCTCGAAACAAAGTCCTCGCTTGATCCCAAGTGCCGTCGATGACAATCAATTGCTTGGGCCGTTCGCTCGGAGACAGTTCGTCCAACAGTCGAGAATCTTTTCCCGGATAGAGCAGGGCGGCACCTTCAATAATTGGAAGTTGCCGCTGCGAAAAGGATTCGTTTCGGTCAAACAGGAGCTGACATCGATCGAGTGACCGGTTAACAATCCGCGCCGTATTGAATGGATGAGACCGTTCTCGCTGGTGTTGCAGAATCAACACTTCCGTTTGGTTCTCGATTCGCGGAATGCTGTCGCAAAAGCAAGCCCCGACCGGCCGATAACATCCGTAGCACCGCTCCCGATACTCTCCTTCGGGCAGAGCTCGGACGCGTTGTTGGACTCGATCGCTTCGTTGATTCATTGGCTTTGGGGTTGCCGAGGCGGCAGATTCTTAAACGGTTTGGCATCTACAGAAATAGGATATCTTACGGCAATTCGGCTTACTCGAGCATTCCACATGTGGTCATCTTTTAGGGAGGGGATGTTTTCTCGCAGCCAATACAAGCCCGAGGCGCAGGTTTTGAAGTTGCACACTTTCAGTCACGAAGTGACGAAGTGACGAAGTGACGAAGTGACGAAGTGACGAAGTGACGACCTGTATTAGCCATGGACGCAAGTCCGTGGTTACGGTCAATAAATCGCCGCAGAGTGCCGAAGGCACGGCAGGAGCCAAGCTTTACACGACCGCAATTTTCCTGCCGTCCTTTCAGGACTCCCGATTAACGCATCAACTTTTCCATGGACTTGCGTCCATGGCTAATACATGCCGTGCTTTCAGCACTAAACACTGCAACTTCAAAAAGCGCAAGCGAGTGTTACTCAATTGGAAGCCGCTGCAAAATTCACTCGATCGCGCTTCGGGTTCGTATTTGAGCCCCATTTCCTCGTGAACCATTTAGCGACTAGAGTGTCCGCTTCTGAAAACCAACATGCCCGACGGCGATCAAGACGATGGACCGACTCAAAACTTGGTGGAGCCAACCGTGCGGGGCAAAGGAATTGCTCGCTATCGCATTGCCGCTGATCGCTTCCACGATTTCGTGGACGGTCATGCAGTTTTGCGATCGCATCTTTCTGACGTGGCATTCCAACGAATCGCTCGCCGCGGTTCTTCCAGCCGGTGCAGTGGCGTGGACAATCACCAGTTTGCCGATGGGCATCGGCTTTTATTGCGCAACGTTCGTAGCTCAATATTTCGGTGCTGACCAAAAAGAAAAAATTGGAGCCATCGTTTGGCAGGGAATATGGATCGGGTTGCTATGTATACCGGTCTATCTGTTGATCGGGATGTACGGAGAGCAAATCTTTCTGAAGATCGGACACTCACCGGATTTAGCAATCCTAGAACACGAGTACTTTCTCGCGTTATCATTCGGATCCGGAGCTGTCATTTTGGACGCCGTGATCAGTTCCTTTTTTGTCGGCCAAGGCAAAACTGGCACGGTGATGTACGTTAATTTCTTTGCAGCAGGACTGAACCTGTTGCTCGACTTCTGGTTCATCTTCGGCGGTCTGGGCGTTCCAGAGATGGGAATTTGGGGCGCAGGTTTGGCAACCTCAATCGCTGCGTGGGCCAAAATCCTGATCTTCACGTGGCTGTTCTTTTTGCCACGTAACGCTGAGCTAGGTACGCGATCACGGTGGCATTTGGATTTTTCGCTAATGAAGCGATACCTTCGTTTTGGATTGCCCAACGGGCTACAATTCCTCATCGAAGGCTTGGCAGTCACGTTTTTCTTCGTCGTCATTCCAACAATCAGCGAAACGGCATCTGCTGCGGCGTCCGTCGTCTTTAGCATCAACATGTTGGTCATCTTTCCCGTCTTCGGGCTGGGCATGGGATGCTCGACTTTGGTCGGTCAAAAGATCGGCGAACAGCAGCCCGATCTCGCCAGCAGAACAACCTTTAATGCACTGATCTTGGGTTTGTTGTACACCGGCATCTTCGCAATCGCATACATTGCTGCGCCGGGCCTGTTTACGTTTGCACATGAAACCGAAGGAGGAGAATTCGCGAAGATAAAAGATCTTGTCATCCTCTATCTGAAGTTCGTGGCGGTGTACTGCATCTTCGACACCGTTCAGATCGTGTTCGTTAGCGCTATTAAGGGAGCCGGCGACACCCGATTCGTCGTCATCGTGACCATCATCACCGCGCTCCTTTTTGTCGGTGTCGGGTCACTTGGTGCGTCGCTAATCAGTGAACCCAACGCCAAAGTGAATTGGTGGTGGCTGAGCTTAACCGGTTGGATTTTACTACTGAGCGCTATCTATTGGCTTAGATTCCGACAGGGTAAATGGCGAAGCATGTCAGTGATTGAGGATGTCAGTATGTGTTTGTCCGACTGACATCGACGATCTTCGACCTGACTTCAACTGGAACGCACCTTCCCATGCTGAACACTCAAAAAGACCGGCTCTAAGGCGAGTTGCCTTCAAAATTGGTTCGCTCGATCGTGGTTTCAGAGAATGCCGTCTCTGCCACTCCGCCGTGATTCAATGCCGTGTTGTTGGTCACGTTTGAATCAGCCAACAACAATTCGCCGGCGTTGAAGATTGCGCCACCACGGCTTCCAGAAACATTGGAGTCCAAATCTGAAAACAGAACATTGGCATTCGAATGGATGCTTAAGAAGATCGCGCCGCCCTCTTCTTCGGACCGATTATTCGAAAACACGGCGTCCTTCACGGTCAGATTTGCTTCAAAGGTTCCGATAGCGCCCCCGCGGGAAATCAATGATTCATCATCTTCATTGATCAGGGCGACATCCACGGCATCGACGCGGTTACCGATGAACCGTGACCCCTGATCCACAACGATGGAAGGGTTTGAGCCGGCACGCATCCCCGCAATCGCCCCACCAAGCCTCACGCTACGATTGTTTTCAAACAAGGAGCTTGAAATCACAACGCTGGCGAGATCTTTCACAAAGATCGCGCCACCAAGACCTGCCGTGGAAACTGTAGGAGCCCGAATCGCCTCGTTGCCGTAGCTCGGATCCGAACTTCCAAAGGTTAGATTTCGCCCAATGGTCTCGCCAGCAGTCGTCGCAATGGCACCTCCACTGCCGGCAATATTGCGGGTGTAAGTCACGCTCTCAAGGTTCGTTTCACCTGTCAGGTACATCGCACCGCCAAGTCCAATGCGGACGGAATCAAAAAATTCAGTTTGATTGCGATCAAAGACCGAAGCAGAAACGTTCAACGTGCCTTGGGAAAAAACAGCTCCACCAAGGTTGGCCCGATTCAATCTAAAAACCGAAGACCGAATTGTGGCGTCCCCCAAATTGGAAATCGCACCGCCCCGCGAGATGCTTCCAATCCGAAGATTTGCCCGATTACCTGAAAACATGGTGCCGGTGACCGTGAGGACTCCTTCATTGTGAATCGCACCTCCAGATCCAAGATCTACTTCATTTTCGAAACTGGCTGAACCAAAACTGGAATCAGTAATGTTCAATTCGGCTCCACGAGCAACATAGATTGCTCCACCGTTTTCTTTGGCAGCGTTAGCGACAAACCGGGATCCCTGAATGTTGACGCTCGAACCACCGGACACAAAAATTGCACCACCGAGTTCTGAACCATTTCCGGATACGAACTCACTGTCAACGATGGTTGCGTCGTTCCCTCGAACAAACAGAGCCGCCCCACGGTTAGCAAAAAAGTTTTTAAATGAGACATTTCGCAAATTTAGGTTTGAATCGACTGCTGAAATGGCTCCTCCATTTGCTGTCCGGTTGGAATTGTTTTCGCCCGTCCAAAAGTTCGTTGGAAGTTCTGGCGCGGAGGAGCTGATTTCCAAACTGCCACCAATGACTGAAAGAACGCCGCCTGAATCGACGGAACTGTTGGAGCGAAATCCAGAGCTGTTCTGATTCGTCCGAATGCTCAACTCTGTATTGAAAGCATCAATCGCTCCCCCGCGATGCGTAACGGGAATTCCGAATACTTGGCGTTTGAAAGTGTTCCCTTCAAAGTCCGGATTGAACACAGAAAGTTTTGCCGTAGCCACCGAAATCGCTCCACCTCGCTCACTGGAGACGTTTTCCAAAAACCGCGAACGAGCCACACCGAAGCTTCCGTTGACCAGCCTCAGCCCACCGCCCCACTTGGCTTCGTTGGCTTCATAGACGGTATTCTGGTGGGTGCTCATTTGGGAAAATGCAAACACCGCCCCACCGAATGAAGCGTAATTGTTCTTGAATTCAATTGAGCCGTTTTGCTCCTCAAATTGACCGAGTTCCAACACGCCGGTCGAGTAGATCGCGCCGCCCTTACCAATACTATCGGAAACCTGATTCGATTCAAAAGCAGAGTCTTTCACGAGAAGACTCGCTGCGAAACTCGCAATCGCACCACCCGCTCGCGAAGCCCAACCGGACCGAAAATTGCTGTCCCAAACCGTCGCATTCGACTCACCCGCGGACGCGATAAATCCGCCTGATCGCGCTGCAGGACTCGATTGGGAATATGAAAACTCTGAATTGGCCACGGACAGAAAACGTATGTTGACAGCATTGATCGACCCGCCAAAGCCATTGGAAGAGTTATTGAAGAAACTCGATTCGTTGACTTGCAACGCTCCATTGGCCGCATGAATAGCCCCGCCACTGCCATTTTGTGACAGCGCTTGGTTGTACTCAAAAGTTGAGTTTTCTATCGAGAGTTGTCCGTCCGTTTGAAAAATAGCGCCACCGCTAAACCGTGTCGCTTGATTGTTGACAAACGTTGCATTGGCAATCGTCACATCGACACGATCCGCCAGCAAGAGTGATCCAGCGTGACTGGCAAGGCCGTTTGCAAATGTCATTTCATTAAGTGAAACAGCATCTGTCGTTGCGATTTTGAGATGGCGATGGCTTCCTTGGCCATCAAGCGTCACGTTTCCTTCGATCGTGACCGCGGAGCTCACAACAAGGGAGCTTTTCAATTCGATCGTTCCACCTTCGATCGTCGGCGAAAACTGAATCACATCGGCTCCACTTCCCGCAGGAGCGTCTGCAACGGGTTGATCGAGATTGGATGCCAACACTGCTTCTCGTAAGCTCACCAACCCATCGGTTGCTGATACTTCATTGTCGATGAGCGTGTCGACAACAATCACCGCGAGCAATCGTCGGTCTTCGAGTGTCTGGTAGTTCTGCCGATTTCGTTTCGATCTGTTTCGCATGCCATTTCCAACGGGAGTCTGTCACTTTTTAATGATCGACAAATGCGACACCGACAATTGAACAAGCTGAGATTCGACGGCAAATTCCTATTTCAAAGGATGGTTTTCGGGCGAACTGGACGTAACGGCGTCGATTTTGGGCTGGCTTTTGTGCCTAACCCTTACAGCCTGGCTTTGGAAATATGGCTCGCGAAGATCACGATTTCAGATTGCGGAACCAATCAAGAGAGTCGAGGCACAACGCAATGCCAGAAAGTTTCGACGATTCCGCCGCGACCAATGCGGTGCCATAAGGCCTGCGGATTAAATCCAATCCCAGCACGACGCGCAAGTTTTTAGTTTGGGGACTACTAATCGGGCGCTGGTCAGACATGCCTTTTAATTGGTGGTCATCTGTGTGAATCTTCGGGTTGTTGCCATAATGGACGTTCAAAATTGAAATCAACATAGGCTCTTCATGCTCGAACGCTCAATAACTCATCGCTACGACGACCCAGTCGATCTGATTTGGATCCACGCCGCTGCGGACCTTGGGCTAAAAGTTGTTCGGTCGGCTGATGCGTATGCGGCTTACGATGGCAACGGAACTTTGACCATCTGCGATGCTACGCACTTCGACGCCGACGACTGCTTGGCACAGATGATCTTTCATGAGATCTGCCACTGGCTGGTGGCCGGCCGACGTGGCTTCAAGATGGAAGACTGGGGCCTTTCCAACCTCGACGATAGCGATCTAGTTTACGAGTACGCCGCCATTCGCGTACAAGCAGCACTCTCACGCCCCTACGGCTTACGATCGTTCATGGCGGTGACGACCGACTGGCGGCCGTACTGGGACTCGTTGCCAGAAAACCCACTGCTTGATGGAAACGATCCGGCAATCACGCTTGCTCAAGACGCTCATTTTCTCTCGCGGCGGGAACCATTCGAAGCCGTGCTCAAGCGTGCTCTTTCTGCGACGGCAACGATCGCTGATGCGGTTCGAGATTCTTCGGAGCAAAATTCGCTCTGGAAAACGACCATCGCTCGCCATCGTTTGGGCTCACTCATCCCCGAAGCCAGCGATTTAAAATGCGGCGATTGTGCGTGGGCCGTTTCAGAAGAATCCAAGTTGGTTTGTCTCCAGCATAAGGAGTTCGAAGAAGCCGCTCCTGCGATCGAAGCCAATGAACAAGCCTGTGAAAAATGGGAAACAAAGTTCACCATCGAAGACTGCGGTTCCTGCGGCGCGTGTTGCCGTGAAGGATTCGATCTCTTGACCGTCGCTGAAGATGATTCGTTCAAAAAGCTGCATCCGGAATTGGTGCAACTTCGCGACGATGGGACTCATTGCGTGCCGCGACCCGACGGCGTTTGCGTGGCACTGGACGGCGATGGCGACGAATCTCCTTATCGCTGTCGGCACTATGAAGATCGACCGAAGAATTGTGGTTTGTTCGAAGTCGGCGGCGATGGCTGTCTGCAAGCAAGGCGTCGCGTTGGACTCAGCCGTTAATTTCAAACTTCTTCGAAAGTCTAGTGGTGCATTCAGCCTAAAATGAATCGTTCGAAGTACCGCCTTCAGGCGGAATTCCGGCTAAAGCCAGCACTACAAACTGGGCAACTACTCCGCGGACTGGTAGTAGCCTTCGATCCAACCTTTCGCCCCGTGCGGAATCGCTTGGTTCTGTCTCTTGGTTGGATCAACGATCGTAAACGTGATTGCCAGCGGAAACTTTCCTTTCGGGCCCGCCCCGGTGTGCGGACCGTCGCCCCAGAACATTCCTTCGGCGGCCATATCAAATCGCGTCACTTCATCACCATCGACTTCGATGTGACCGCAGAAGTTCGCCTCGTAGCCTCGCCTACCGTCTTCAGTCGAAAGTTTGACGGATCCTTCGATTACTCCATCGGTAACCTTCATTGACAGCTCCTGAATTTCTTCGACGGTCCAACGCGGAGGTTCGCCACGCGTGTTGTCGATGAAATGAAAGCGAGCGATTCGTTTGGCGATCGCCTCGGGGACGCTTCCATTTGATTCGAAGGCTTTGATCAATGCAGCTTTTTCGCTTGCTTGAATCCAGAACGTGTCTTGCCCGATCGACTTTTGAAATGAAGTTTCGTGCATGTTTTTCGGCTCCTCATAGCCGCTGAGAATTTTTGAATACACACGAAAGACCAATCCTCCGTTCGGTGGAACGATATTGAATCGCGCGTCGGGAGCCCCCGGATCAATCGCTTGGACGTCGGCGTTGGCTTCCTGATCAAATTCGCTCAATGCCTTTCGCATCATTTCTTTAACGCGATCCACATCGATGTGATTTCCATTGAACCCCAGCAGTTTGCCACTGGCATCGCAGGCGTAGTGGCCTTGGGTCGTATGTTCGAAATCATTTCGCGGTCCTTGACCAGCGACCTTCCGATAGTACTCACCTTTGGCATCTTTTTGCCGACGCTCGTACCATTGGTCAATCGCGACGGGAACAAAATCATCTTTCAGCATTTTGACGATTTCAGGATCGATAAAAGTCGACTCACGGTCAACGATTCCATTGTTTCACGTACAGCCCAACGGATGGCCGTCCATCGACCAGATGAAGATCGGCTTTTTCTCTTCGATCGCCACCTTTTGAGCACTCAACAGATCCAGATGCCAGTCGACCAAACTCGCATTCTCTGCGGGCACGATTGACTTCATCAGCTCTTGAAACCGATCCTCCGTTAGCTTCGTTTGAGCATTTGCCACGACGGCGAACTGCGAACAGGTGAGCAGCGCAACGAATGCAAAAAACAACTTGGACATGGCTTATTTCCGAAAATAGTTGGCGTGTGAAATCGACAAACTGAGTTCTAAAGCGGTTCCTCAAGTATAACAAAGCCAGACGAGTAAGCGATCAAGGCAATAGCGACATGAACGATTCAAGAAATTTCCGTTGGCGAGTAGGCGGACTTGGCGAATTACTGTGGGACGTCTTTCCAACGCATCGTTGCTTAGGCGGCGCTCCGGCTAACTTCGCGTCTCATGCCGCGGCTTTGGGAGCCGACGCATTTCTGATAACCGCCGTTGGAAACGATGAACTTGGACGATTGGCAACGGCGGAACTAAGCAAACTAACGATCGACACGACTCATGTCTCAATCAACACACACCCGACAGGATACGTTCAAGTTCAATTGGCCGATGGTGAGCCCGAGTACGATATTGCCAGCGATGTTGCATGGGATTTCTGCGATTGGAATTCGGTACTCGAACCTTTCGCGCAAACGATCGACGCGGTTTGTTTTGGCACACTCTTTCAACGATCCCGCGCCAGCCGCGAAACGACCAAACGGTTTCTTTCGGCGACACCGAAGAGCTGCCTCCGAGTCTTCGATGTAAATCTGCGTCAAGATTTCTATTCCGATGACCTCATCGTTGATTCACTGAAGCTTGCCAACGTCTTGAAGATCAACCGTGCCGAACTGCCTATCGTTCTGCGAGCCGCTGGAATGTCTGTCCATGATGAGAACTCGATTGATTCGTTGCTCGAAAAATTTGATTTGAAATTGATTGCTTTGACCCTTGGAGCAGAGGGGTCGCTCTTGGTGACGCAGGATGAAAGGAACACTTGCGACGCCCCGAAAGTCGAAGCCGTCGATACCGTCGGAGCAGGAGATTCCTTTACGGCCTGCATCGTCGCGGGAATGCTCCGCGGCATGGAGCTTTCGACCATCAATACACTGGCCAACGAGATTGCAGCACAAGTTTGCCGGCGATCTGGAGCCGGGCCAGCGGTCAGCGACCAATTTCTTGACTCGTTTAAGTCGTGAGCTGCTGAATTCGTCGGAAGATTCGGTTATCTTTACATTAGATTCTAAATTTCTTAACCGGGAAAAATTATGAAGCCACCTTTTCTGTCACTGGCCATCGCAAGCCTAGTCATTTCGCTAACATCCGCGTCCGCTCAAGACGCCGAAAAAATTCAACGCGTGCGAATGGGCTGTGGAATCATGACCTTCGACACCGTTCCCGGCTGGGGAATGCGACCAGATGGAAACTCGCCGCTTGGAGCCACACACGGCGGCGTCGTGGTTGATTCCAAGGGTCACATCTACACAAGCGCTCAACAAGGCGTGTTTGTATTCACTCCTGAAGGCGAAGTTGTGCAATCTTATTTGGGCAAAGATTTCACCAATTTACATGACATCGAAATTCGCACCGAAGACGGAGTCGAATACATCTACGGGGCTCGCAACAACGCGGAAGAGGCAATCAAATTCAAAGCTCATGGCGGCGAAGTCGTTTTGCGATTGCCGTTCCCAGAGGAATCAGGCGTCGAAAAACCCAAAGTCTACCGGCCGACGGCCGTTACCGTCGCCAAAAATGGAGACATCTACGTGGCCGACGGCTACGCCAGTAATCTGATCTTTCGATTCGACAAAACGGGCAAGTATCTCAGCCACTTCGGTGAAAAGGGCAACGGACTAAAACAGTTCAACACCTGCCACGGCATGACGCTGGATACCCGTTACGAAAAACCTCGGCTGCTAATTTGCGACCGCAACCATCAGCCCAAGGGACGCTTAGTCCACTACGACCTCGAAGGAAACTTTATCGAAGAAGTCATTACCGGACTTGGCATGCCAACTTCGGTCGCGATTCAAGGCGACTACGTTTCTGTTCCCGATCTTCATGGTCGCGTCGTGATTCTTGACAAAAGCAACACGATCATTGCCGTGCTGGGTCACAACTCGGATCCGAAACAACGGAAGAATTTCAAAGTCGAACAAAAGGATTGGATCGAAGGCGTCTTCAGCGGAACGCATGGTTCCTACTGGGACAAAGACGGCAACCTTTACGTTCAGGATTGGAACGTTTCGGGCCGTCTGATGAAATTGGTTCGCGTGAAGTAACAAAACTCGACCAGCGCACACCAACACAAGCCCAAAGCACAGCGAGTGCAAATCCTGACCCGAAGCGTAAGCTTTGAAGTTGCACACATTTTTATTCCGAAGGAATTTCAGCCATTAGCCGGAGGTCGAGCGTAGCGACCACCTCCGGAAACCCTAAGGATGCACGATTCGATCCTGAAGGGATCGCAGCAAACGCTCGCTGTGATCCCTTCGGGATCATGTTTGCTTTCGACCGATCCGTCCGGTGATGGCGCTGCGCTTATCACCGGCTAATAGCTTGAATCCCTTCGGGATGGACCGATATCGTGCAACTTCAAAGCTTGCGCTTCGGGCTTGTATTGTGTTCGATTGACCAGTGACTCAACCCGTACAGTCGCTTCCCTTGGCTTTGTGCATTCGCCCGTCAGGATGCGTTCCGGGGCCGTCCACCGAATAGAACTTCTCGATCGCCGTTTCCCAATCGCTTCGCTGTTTAACTTTCACGAAGGCACTGCGAACTTCGTTGTGTAGCGGATGCAAGATCGAATACTTGATGCCGAACTTTCGCATCAACTTCCCGACTCTCTCTTCGCCGTAAAGCGATTCGGCCAAACGGTAGTGTTCCAGCAAAATCTCTCGCTGTTCGTGAAGCGTTGGAGGGTCCGGCAGCGGCTTGCCGTCCGCAATGGCGCGAGTCTGCTGGAAAATCCAAGGGTTTCCGATGGCTCCCCTAGCGACCGTCACACCATCGACGCCGGTCTGAGCAATCATGTCCAAGCAAGCTTGGGGTGTGAACAAGTCTCCTGAACCCAGCAGGATCTTGTCGCCAAGATGTTGCTTCAACTCTCTGAGAAATTCCCAACGGCTTGGTCCAACGTAACGTTGTTTCACCGTGCGGCCGTGGACGGTCACTCCGGCGATCCCGATCTCAAACGCCCCATCAAGGATCTCATAAAACTGGTCGCGGCTTTCCTGAGTGTCATCGATTCCTCGACGCATTTTCACTGTGACAGGAATCTCGGCAGGAACATTGTCGCGAGTCCGTTTGATGATTTCTAGCGCTACCTTCGGTTGGCTAAGGTGAAAGCCGCCGCGGCAACGCCCGAGCACTTTCTTGACCGGGCAACCGAAGTTAATGTCGATGATGTCGAAGCCGGCTTGGACCAGCTTCATGGCTCCAGCAGCAAACTGTTCCGGTTCCGCTCCCATGAGCTGTCCGCCGACAGGATGCTCTTCGTCCGAGATGTGCAAGAAGTGGCTGGTCCGTTTACGCTCTTTCAATTTCACCAGAAACTCGTCCAGCATCACTTCGCAAACGGTGTAGGGAGCCCCGAGCCGTCTGGCGATGACTCGCATTGGCCAGTCGCTATAGCCAGAAAGCGCGGCTTGCACGACAGGAAAGCCAATTTCCAGATTGCCAATTTTCAGGGGTTTCAGGTCAGTTTTTGATTCAGCGGTCGACACGCGTTCGATGACAGCCAAGTTGGTCTGTCTTGAGTGGAAAATATCGGATAGAAAACGATGTGAGAAATCATCTTAACAGTACCAGACGATTCTTCGAGAGCTACGTTCGCGAAATATTAAATGCTCAACCAGCTAATTGGCATCCTGATTCAATACTGGCCCTTCTGGGTTGGCGTGGCGGTATTTGCTTCGATATTTCTGCTGCTTCGAATGTACTCGCTGCCGGCGCGGATGCCGTATTTCAAACGTCCTTCGCTGGTGACCAAGAACGAGCTTCGATTCTACAAGTCGCTTCATAAAGCCACTTTGGACGATTTCGAAGTGTTCGCCATGGTGCGAATCGCGGATCTGATCCGAGTCGAAAAGGGCTCAAAAAACGGACGGAAATGGCTCAACAAGATCCTCTCAAAGCACATCGATTTCGTGCTCTGTGATCCGGGGTCGCTTGAGCCCGTCGTTTGCATTGAGCTGGACGATGCCTCCCATAACCGTCCAGATCGAATCGAACGCGATATTTTCGTGAATGATGCCTTCGATGCCGCGGATTTGCCACTGCTGCGAATTCCAGTCGAACCGTCATATAATGCTCGGGAAGTCCGTCAGTTGATCGATGACGTTCTGTAGCGCAGTCTGATTCATCCAATTCAGCGTGAGACGCCCAATGTTCCCAAAGTTCAATTCTCAAATCGTTTTAACAGTCGTCCTTGTCGCTTGCTTGCCGACATTGGCAGTCGCACAGAATTCGACTCGGAAGATTCGTGTCACGCCGAACGCGATTTCTGCGAAGATTGGTACCGCGATCAACTGGGAATCAGAATTCGAAGCTGCGAAAAAGAAATCAGTCGAATCCGGAAAGCCAATTTTTTGGTACGTGCCGCGACTCGCCAGAACGTTTATGGATCGCAAGAAGGAAGTCGACCGCTACATGCGAGCTGGTCCTTTTTCCAACCCGACGATCATCGCATCGGTAAACGAGCATTACATTCCATTGATGGCGATTCCAAAAGAAGCCGAATCGGAATCCTTTGAGCTAAAACCTTTTAAGTTCATTGAGCCCGGATTTCTGATTGTTGAAACTGATGGGACCGCATCGACGAAACTGGATCGCATCACGACGATGAACTCCGCTTGGCTGGCTGGATTTTTGAAGCCGCCAACGACTTTGGCTGATCCCAGTCCGTCACTGGTCAGAGCCCGGCAACAATTCGCCGCTGGTGAATATGAAGCTTGCAAGGTCATCAATCGGATGCGTGTCCCGAAGGACGATTCCATTGAGCTTCAATTGATTGCCGCGATGGCCACGTTTCGCCTAAACGAACATGATGCCGCACTAAAGAAATTTGAAAGGATTGGCCAATCGTTCCCCGATCATCCGCTGGGCTGGAAGGCCGCAGCAGAAGGTCAGCGAATTGGTCCGTTTGTGCGTGGCTTCGAAGTGTTCCGCGAATTGCCTGTCGCTGCCATGAAGGCGGGGCGAAATTCGCCCGGATCAGCCTCTCCAGCGAATGTTTACACCGAGGCACAGCTTTGGCGGCGAGGAATTGAATTCTTGCTGGCGATGCAAAATGAAAACGGTGGCTACGAAGATTCGGACTACGATTTCGGTGGCACCGATGGTTTGCCCAACGTCCACGTCGCTGTCACCTCAATCTCTGCGATGGCATTGCTCGAAGCTCATTCGCGACCTGAACTCAAGGATCTGCATCCGCGAATCGAATCGGCGATCGAGAAGGCCGGCAAATACGTGATGGATGAATCAAATTTAAATCTGAAAGACAAGGACGAGATCTTTTGGGCGTATCTGTATCGCTTGCGACTGTTCAATCGTCTTCAAGCTAGTTGGAAGGCGGGCGCAGCACAAATCGGGACCTGTTTGAAGTCTCTCGCCAGCGTTCAGACTTCTGGCGGAGACTGGTATCACGAATACAACAATCCTTTCGTGACGGCGTCAGCGTTATGGGCGATGAAAGAATCGGAATCGCTCGGCGGGACTGTGGATGCATCTTCGGTCGAAGCAGGTATTGCAGCGCTTCAGAAATGTCGATTCGCCAACGGAGCTTGGACTTATGGCAGCCCGCGAGACACGAGCAAACCGAATTCAGAAAAAGTCGCGGGCGAAAGAAGCGTCATCGGAAGCGCTGGACGAACGCCGCTTTGCGAAGGAGCCCTGTTCGTTTGGGACCGCGCTGACGATCAGGCGTTGCTGACGAGCATTCGAGCCGCGTTTGAAAAACACGACGATATGGATGTGGCTCGTAAATACGATGACCACACGGCATCTTACAACTACGGCGGTTTCTTTTATTGGTACTGTATGGAGTCTCGGTCCCAAGCGATCTTGCAGGTTCAGGATGCGGTGGCTCGAAAGGAAATGGCCAAGCAGCAACGTGACATCGTTCTGTCTGTGCCGGAGATCGACGGTTGCTTTGTTGATTCACATGAAATTGGACGTAGCTATGGAACGGCAATGGCATTGCTTTGCCTTGCTGATTGCAAGAAAGCCAACCAAGAAAGCGCGACGCGGTAATGCCCGACTATCAAAAGATTTACAACGAAGTCTTTCAGCGTGACGCCAAGTCCATCGTGGCTGAGAAGTCGTCCGGCTTTCGCAATGTCGTGCAGGCGACCGATCAGCTGGTTGGAATGGCCGGTCGAACATTGGATATCGGTTGCGGCAAAGGTTTTGTGATTGAGTACCTTGCGGAACGACCATTTCATCTGCATCCGCACGGTGTTGATGTCAGTGATTTGGCGATCGAGCAGACTCGTGCTCGCATGTCGAAAATTCCAAACGCGGCCGAGCGAATTCAGCAAGCTAATTGTACGTCGCTGCCGTATGGGGATGGCTTCTTCGCTTTGGTAACTTGTTTTGACGTGTTGCAACATTTGGAACAGTCCGAAATCGCCGTTGCCATGAACGAAATCTCTCGAGTCGTGCGGCAAGGAGGAATGTTCTTTGGTTCGGTGTCATGTGGCCCGTCGAAAATTTCTGATTCAGGTGGAGTCAATTTGCATCGAACCGTTCAGTCGCCCGATTGGTGGATCGAAACCATGAAGCCCGATCGAACGACTTACGATGGGCACTCGCAGGAGCTGAAGATATGGAAGCGTGCTCCGTTTGGCGACAATTCGTCGTTGTTCAATTCATCGCAAGCCAGCGTGCCGGTTTCAAAAGTCGTCGCGGATCATCCTGCTGATTCGAAAAACTTGTATCAGAAAATTTACGACGACAATCCGTGGTACGGCGATGCCAATGAAGGCCGTTGCCCTGGCGTTCGGTTGTTGCCGCAGTACCAAGACTGGTTGATCGGTCCCGTGATCGACCTTGGTTGCGGCCGCGGGCACACGGTTGAGAAACTTCGGGAGCTTGGTTTTGAGGCTTCTGGAATTGATCAGATCAGCAAGCATCCCGACATGATGGTCGGTGACATCACGAAGCCGATCAAAAACTTAAGTCGTTTCCAGAGCGCGGTTTGCGTTGATTGCATCGAGCATCTTTACGATGAACAAGTCCACGGTTTGTTCGCGAATATGAAGCAGGTTCAGCGGCAGGCTTTCTCAATTCATAACGGCGAATCAACAGGCACAGGACAGGAGTTGCACGTCAATCGTCGTCCTTTCGCTCAATGGCGTAAGATCATCGAACGGAATTTCGTGATCGAGAAAGAAATCGAGCTCCATGGAAAGCAGATGCTTTATCTGACGAGCTCGAAATAAGAGACCGTCAATTTTGCGAAGAATCTAACACTAAGTCAGCATGTTGGTTTTCGAAAATGTGAAGAATATTCACATCAAATTCGTTTCTCTTGCGTATATCACTGTGCACAACCCAACAATAGGAACGTCAACTGAAGGCTGGTCTTCAATCGGTTTTCGATTGGTTTTGCTGTCGAGCATAGGTAAGTTTAACTAAATGAAGAATGGCGTCCGGAAAACACTTTGCTTGATCTCGTTTGCGGCGAGCGTTTTCGTTTTCACGTCCTCGTCCGTTGCCGACGCCCAAGATAGCTTTCGCGAGTTCGACCGAAAGTTGGTGGCAACACCAGCGGAGCTGTTCGAAGCGTTGTCGACTTTCCAGCCTCCCAAGCAGCGGAAGGAAATTGACTCGCAGCGAAGGAAGGAAATTGAAGCCGCCGGCCGTGAGTTTCTGTCCAAGCTTTCTCCTGCCCAGCAGGAAAAGGCGTGGGAGTTTGCTGAGAAGTATCTTCGAAAAAACGGTGTGGATTCGAGCTCTTCGCAAAAGCTGATGCAAGACTTTGGGCTGCCGCCTGAAATGCAGAGCGAACTTTCGAAACAGTTTCGCAAATACAGCAACCGCTCGTCCAATTCGAACGACCTGCCAGATAGTGACTCTGACGATGCGATCAGTCAGATCTTGCGGAAGGCTCGGGATAATTTCGATCGCGATTCGCGGAAAGATGGCCAAGGGCCCAAACGTGCCGATACGCAGGATCTTGATCGGCCCAAAACGGATGCTGCTGACGGCGATCAAGGCAAAGGGCAAACGCCTCCGTCAACTTCGCGACAGAACTCCAAAACTAAGGACGCTGGCGACAGCAAAACGAAAGAGGGATTTTCCGGCAAGCCCGACCAACCTAGTCGTGATTTCGATTCAAATCGCGATGCTTCAAAGAATCCGCCAAACGCGGACGCTGAAGGCGAAGGCGACCGCATCGCGTCCCCCTTTGAACTTCCTGCTTCGCGCTCAACGAATCCAACTGAGCCCGGAATCGAAAGCGACAAAGAAAAGAAAGGCGCTGGATCGGATGGCGATCTGGATCAGCTTCTCAAACGCCTAGATGGATTGAAAAAGAATATCGATGCCAGCGGAAGGGACGGTGTAGATGCAGATGGGCAAAGCCCTTCTTCGGATGATGATCTCGATTGGGAGAAAGTCATTGAGAACTTGGCCAGAAAAGGGTCCGCGGAAGAGCAATCGAAAAGACTTGATCGAAGAATGCTTGATCGAGCAAAGGAATTGATTTCTGGTTCGTTCGATCCTGAAAAGAATTCCGGCGAAGGCGGATTGAAACGGGCGGCGGAAAAAATCGCTGCTGCCCGAGAAAAGGTCGGAACCCGGTTCGATCGCCTGCTAGTCGAAGCCGCTCAGCGGACGCTAAATTCCGACGATAAAGACGGCGTTTCCAAGAGCGCTGGCTCCGTTTTGGGAAGTCTGATCGAACGGATTCAGAATCGGGCGTCCAACAAGGACGGTGAAGGGGCAAATGGTCAGAATTCAGCTGGATCAGAACGTGGTGGCAATCGAAACGATCTTGCTTCCGATGAGGACAGTGCTGGCTCGCAAACGGATTCATCAAATGCAAGCGACTCAAACGATCGATCGGATCGCGACTCGGATTCTGCGATGGAAAATCTATTTAGTCCGCCCACGCCAAACTCCGCTGAAAGCAATTTTGATCCTCGCAAAATGTTGGACAGCATTAATGATCTCTCGGCCATCAATCCAACGCATGTGTTTACTCTTTTTGCGATCATTGGAGTCGTCTTGTTTGTTGGCTACCTGTTGGCGAAATCGTTTGTGGGCGATGAAGTAAAGACAAGTAGACGGAAGGTGATCCAGCAAATTCGTGGCACGAAAATCAAGACGCCGAAAGACCTTGTCGAAACCGTCGATATGTTTTTGTTGGGCAAGTTTGGAATCAAGTCAAACTGGTGGAATGCAAGACTCGCCCAAAGGGTTTTGAATTCTGGTTCTCCTGAGTTTCAGGTCCGAGTTAACGACTTGATTCAAGGTTATGTCCGTGCCCGATATATGCGTGATGACATTCAAATTCCTCCTGCTGAACAACAGCGATACAAAAAAACGTTAGAAGAACTCTCGGCACTCGATATCAAGCCCGATTCAAATCTCGCAATCGTTCCAAGGTCACCCGTTCCAGTTTTGCCCGCACCGGCGGAAGGGTAAATGCGAATGCTTCGGATGCACATCTTGCGGAACTCCTTGCTGCTTTTGCTTGTCGCGTTGATCGTTTTCCCTTCGACCGCAGTCGCGCAGTTGGGTGTCGGTCAAGAACAAATCTCGGAGGCACAATGGCGTCGTGGGTTTCATGGCTTCAACATGATCGCCGAAGGGAATGACTTGGAGCGAATCAGTGTCGAGCAGTTTCGATCCTCACAGCCCTCGGATGTGCTGTTGGTCGTGATCGGCAATCTAAGAAACCTGCCGGTGCACGTGACGAATCACGTCAACAATGGTGGCTCCGCGTTGTTGGCAAGCGACAGCTCCGTCCCTCGCTACGATGTTACCTTCGCTGGTTTTGGTTTTCGAAGAATGACCAGCTATCCAAGGAATGACCCAAGCGCGTTCCGTGGAATGCATGACTGTCCAATCGTGAGTGACTTTCAACCTCACCCGATCCTTTCGGGAGTTGCTGAAATTGTGACGAATCGTCCCGGATACGTGACGGCCAGCCGAAGGAAAACGTTGGCCTCATTGCCGTCAACTTACTGGGGCAGAACTGCAGGTGCGTTTATTGCTGCTCGTGAGCATAGGAACGGTGGGCGGGCGGTTGTGGTGGGAGATCAGTCCATCTTCACCAACCAAATGATTCTCTTCGGCGACAACGCAATCTTCGCCAACCAAGCAATCAAGTGGCTGAAAAACGGACAGCCAAAAAAGATGTTGATCTTGGTCAATGGATCTGAGCACTCGACGCTCAATCCGGCGGATGTCGTAGTTGACCTGCCTCCTCCGTCAACAGACGATGTCATGGAAGCGTTAGAAAATCTCCCGCCCTCTGCGATGTTGGACTTTGCGAACTCAGTCGCGACGGTGGTTGAAGACGAAGGTATGATCAATGATTTCATTCATGACACCGTCGACAAGATTCCTCAGCGAGACCTTAGCCGATTTTTCATTTTTCTGATGTTCGGCGTCGCGTGCTTTACGTTCGTCGCCGCGTTCTTATTTCAGGGAAAGCTTCAGCGTCAAACGGCCAGCGAAGTTGCGTTCAAGCAGTCCGGTCGCGAGCGCGACGAATTGAAGGTTGTTCAGATGCGTGAACGACAACAGGCGGCACATATGCTGTTGGACAGATTTTGTGTTTTGCAGGCAGGCAGAAGATTCGGTGATTGGCCAAGTTTTCCAACGGGTTTGCGTGTCGAAAGTGACCGAGAATCAAAAAGCATCTTTGAGTCGATGACGAAAGCAAGCATTCTCTACAGGTCAAAGCAGAGTAGTTTTTGGACGCGCAAAAGGCTGGCCAATCTCGAAAAGACAGTTCAAAAATGGCAAACTTATTTTGACGCACGACCAGAATTGGAAGTGGATGCGGAACTGGTTCAGAGTAACAATGCTTGGCCGACTGACCCATTGTCGAATGAATTCAACTAACTGATATCGCGCTGCTTGGCGGTGCGTGAAAAACATAAGAGGTTTGTGTGAGTAATACGATTAACGTTCAATCCGCGGCACAGGAAGCCAAACAGCTTCGTGACACCGCGATTGCCAACCTGAATCGCACGCTGGTCGATTTGGATGCCGTCATTGAGCAAGTGTTGATTGCGACGATCGCTCGAGGACACGTTTTGCTGGAAGGTGTGCCTGGGACTGCCAAGACAACGCTTTGCCGGACGCTGGCCGTCGCGATGGGTCTGGATTTCAAACGCATTCAATTCACCCCAGACTTGCTGCCGTCGGATGTCACCGGAACACGGATCCTCGATCAGGCAAAATCGCAATTCGTTTTGCAGAAGGGGCCGATTTTCTGCCAGCTGCTACTGGCCGACGAACTCAACCGCGCTCCGGCGCGTACGCAGTCGGCGTTGCTCGAAGCGATGCAGGAAAATCAAGTTACCATCGAAGGTGAGACGCTGCCGTTGCCGCAGCCATTCATTGTGCTCGCGACTCAAAATCCGGTTGAACAGGAAGGCGTCTACCGTTTGCCAGAAGCCCAGCTGGACAGATTTTTGTTTCGCGTCAAAGTTGGCTACCCGGATCGCAGCAGCGAAATTGATCTGTTGGAGCTACAAGAAGCCGCGCCCGCAACGCCATCACAAATTTGTGATGCAGGCTTAATTTTGCGACTGCAAAACGCTGTCTCGACGGTGTATGGAAAACGCGAAATGAAAGAGTACGTGGTCGACCTAATCCGCGAGACTCGTCAACATCGAGACGTATTACTGGGGGCGAGTCCACGAGCCGGTATCTATTTGCTTCGCGCCGCTCGTGCACGAGCTTTGCTAAATGGAAAGGACTTCTTCAGTCACGAAGACGTTCAGGCAATCGCGAACTCGGTGCTTGAGCATCGCGTCATCATTCGCCCCGAAGCCGAACTCTCCGGGCGCACCGTCGCAGAAGTTGTTGCAGAAGTGATCCAGAACGTTGCGATCCGTGAAGGCTAACATGACCCACAGCAGCAAGACTTTATGCTAACGAACCGAAGTAGTTTAATTCTCGGAATCTCTGCCCTTGGGTTGGTGATCGCGCTACTTGATCGCAACGAACCGCTCGCGTGTCTGTCGCTGTCTTTGTTGGTGTGGATTTGGATTGAGTGGTTGTCGTTTCAGCGTTTTAGGATGTTCTCGCAACCAATTCTTTCAAGTTGCTCGCGCGCGATTGACGGCCAAACGGACCAAAGAGTAACGATGGTGGCGGACCGAGAGATCGTTGTCCGTTTGTCGGGAAAGCTATCGTGGACCTCGCGTGGATATCGTTTTTTGGTTCACGACACCGTCCCGGATACGTTTCAAGTCACCAACGGCAAACCACTCCAAGTGATCGATTCGGGAGTCGGGTCCAAATTTGATCTTGAGTACGTTGCGACGACAGCGATCTGCGGCAAAGTTTCGTTTCCAGGAATTCGTGTAGAGGCTTCCGACTATTGGGGTTTCTTTCGTTTGGAGCAATTCATCCCGATTGTTCAGGAACCAACCGTGCTGCCATATTTGATTCGGCCGCAAACAACCGTCTCCGTTTTGAAACACAACAATCTGCAACGGCATATTGGCCATCACCGCCACATGAGTGCCGGACTTAGTTCAGAGTTGCTCGGGATTCGGGATTATCGAATTGGCGATCCGCCTCGCACGATTGCTTGGAAGCCTACCGCGCGTTTGGGCAAGCTGATGACTTGCGAATACGAGAGCGAAGTTCCCGTACGAGCAACGATTTTCGTTGACTTGGCAGTCTATCAATTTCAAGGCCGCCCGGGCCCTTCGGCCGCCGATCGGGCAATCATGTCGTGTGCGGCGATCGCAAAACTGTTGCTGGCTGATCGCGATCCTGTTGCAGCAGTTCTACTGAAATCAGATTCGACTCAGCGTATAAAGCATGCCGGCGGCGAGCGACAATTGACCAAACTGCTTCAGTATTTGTTGGCGGCTTCCAACCCCAATCCACCGCTTGAGCACATGAGCATCAATGAATTGGTTCGATTGGTTTTCGAGAATGGATCGCGTCGGTTTCCAGAACAGTTTGACGAGTTTTTCAATCACGGTCCGGTGCGCCGAAGGAGTTTTCGAATTCGCCCGACTCGAAACGATCGCATCCGCCGTTCGTTGGCGGTTGTGCTGGAACATTTGCTGGACTGGCAACCGGGAACGTCCACTCGGATGCAGTTTGATGATGACTTGATGCGAAAGGCTTGTTTGGACTACGTGCAAAAGTACACGGTTGTGGCAAGTTCAACCAACCTCACCGCCAAACCGCCTTGGGCAGATCCGGGCCGTTGGCAAGTTGAATGTCAAAAGATGACGTTGAAGTTAACGGAGACGTTGCTGCAGTCAAAGGCTCGCGCCAAAGACAATGAGCTGTTTGTTGTTGTTGCTCCCGAACCAATTGACTTGGCATCTGAAGACATGGTCGAAAATACGCTCAAGTCAATTGTTGCTGCCGGTCATCGGGTGATATTTGTTGCCCCATTAGTTCCAGAAGAACCGACGCAGATCCACGATCCGTTGGCCAGGAGAATTTTGAGTGAAGCCACGCCAGTGAACATGCGAGACGCGAAAACCAGATTTCGAGATCGCGTCTCGCAATTGGGGGTCGCGTTTGCACGGATTGACGACCCAAAGTTGATGCAAATTGTCGCCATGGAAGTTGGCTTGCTTCAATCAGGCAGTGGTCGCAAACGCGTTTTGAGGGCTCGCTGATGTCGAATTCAACTCCAAGCAAAACCGAAGCTACGAACCCATTTCGTTTTCGACTTCCACCAGCAGAGGCGCAGATCGCTTTGGGGATTGGTGCCGCATTGCTGATGGTCTGTGCCGTGCAGTTCAAGAACTTTGGCCCGTATCCTATGCTTGTGATGATCGCGTTTTTCACCGTCGGGATTTTCTGGCAACGGGCGTGGGCGATTTACTTGATGTTGGCCACGTTTATCTTTCTAAAATACGCAACCGATGTGCCTGGCCTTAGTTCTGCAATGTACAGACTCCGGTTTGGGGACGTTTTCCTTGTCCTGATTTTGATTTTGCTGGCCGGCGCGTGTTTTCGGTTTTTGGCATTCAGTCGATTTTTGCGGAGCTTCTATCCAGATGTAAAGCTTGCCGAAAAACCGCAGCCAAAGGTTGGGTACGAGTTTCCATCATTGTTGGGAGGGCGGTGGTGGGCCATTCCGTTGGCGGTATTGTTAGCGTCGACGCTGTTGGTGACTTTCCCTTTCGATACCCAGCCAATGGGGACGATCAGGATTAAGCCTCCGGAGTCGCGATTGATTTTTTTGACTCTGCTATTGTTTTTTGGATGGTTCATTTGTCGCGCTCTGTTGGGCATATTGATACGATGGCGAATGGAAGCTCATCAGGCGGACGTGCATTGCAGAAGCCTCGTCGCGAAAGAGCTATGGAAGGATGTGTATGGCATTGAGGCACGTCGGGAAAAAGGACGATCGCCAAAGTGATGTTCGCGTATAGTGTGGTGACATTTGTTTAAGTCAGGATTTGCAAAATGTGGTTAAGTTTTCGAGAGTTCTTAGGGTGGCTAATTACGTTGGTGGGGCTCGCTCTCATCGTCGTGGTTCTATTGTTGGCATTGAACCGGGCAGTCTTCGAAGCGCTTGCTCTTTCATTTCCATCGGCGATCGTGTTTCGCGCCGGGATTGGTTTGGTCCGCATGTCGACGGCTGCCAGAATCGCGTTGAATTTGAACAAGCAAGAACGTGACCATGTAATAAGCCGCCGGTAACAGGTGACGCAGCCGTTTCTGTAACCACAACGCAGACTTGTCGCTTTGGCAATTGGGACAGTGTCGATTGCTTGGCAGGCGTTTGTTGCTGAGCTTTCTGCTGTGGATTAGGTGAGTTTCATTCAGGCTCCTCCGTAGTCGGGCATGACGGCCGAGCACGTTTTAAAGTACCTTGCTCGTTATCTTTCTGGCGGGCCGATATCGGACAGTCGGATTGTTTCGACCGACGGCGAGAACGTGACTTTTATGGCGCGCGGGCGAGGTTGCTGGCGGCGACAGGAAGCAAGTTCCGTTCACGTTGTCACAAGTCGAGTTCGTTCGTCGCTGGAGCTTGCATGTGTTGCCATCGGGCTATCGCGAACGCGTCGCTTTGGCGGTTGGGCCATCACAAAGCGTGAGCAGTATTTGGATTTGTTCGCCAGGCAGCTTAATGCGGATGATGCTCCGTTGTCTGACCGAGCCACCGAGTTCGGCCCTTTCGACGATTCGGCTGCCGATCAGCAACCCGGTTCTGCGCGGGAAATACCCTGCAAGATCTGCGGTTGTACATTGATTCCGCATAGCATGACGGTCAAGCCAAGCTGGGCGACGGTCATGAACTCCAGGCATCGCCCCAATTGGTATCACCGGAGTTGACGAAACAAGCTGACTCCAAGTTGCCCACCAAAACTGGCAACCTTCTTGAAGATCCACTACCATAGGCGTTGGACAGTTCGCATCAGCTGACAAAGTTCAACGCACGATCTATCCGCGTGCCCAGAAACAAAACCAAATTGCGAACAAGTCTCAGTGACACACGGATAGATCGCAATTCGTTATGCGGCTTAACCGAATGCGAATCCTAATTGCGATATCACTGCTTTGCTTTTTCGTCGGCTGCGATCCTGATCGTGGAATCCGAACACGAACCGCTGAGGAAGTCGTCAAGGTTGAGAGTGGCGAGAAGGACAGCATAGTGCACCCTTTGGCTTCGGAGCTTTTCCGCCACATAGACGAAGGTAGCGTCACCAACAACCTGAAGGAACTCTCCCTGACTGGTGACCTTGCTCCCTATACGAATCCTCAGATGCTGGAATTTGACAAGATCACTAAGATCGACCTTTACTGCACGTACAACACTGACCAGTTTCTCGCCCTAACTTCAAAACTCCCCAACCTTACTGAACTCTATATTGGTGAAACTGACGCGACAGATGCAGGAGTGGTTGCCGCCGCAGAATGCAAACAATTAATTGGGTTCAGCATTACGTCATGGGGCGATTCACTGACGATGAATTCGATCAATAATTTGTCAAACATAAAAACACTTCGACAAATAAATCTTGAAATCTCCTCACAGCCAAACGATCTATCGAAATTGCGTGACGCTTTGCCGGAATGTAAAATCTACGAGAGAACGTACGAAAACTAGCCTCAATCAACGATCGTCAGATAACATTTGAGTGTTTGACTTCGCGGGTGCGGCGGAGTGAGTTTGGTCGGGGTGAGAATTCTCTTTGAATGTTCGCATGTGGTGGCTCTTTGGGTCCCGCCGGAGCTCAAACACTTTGTTCAAGAATCCCGAATTGGCTCTGACGCGTTCCACTGGCTGCCGTTTTGTGTTTTGATTTTGACCACCGCGCAGCATGAAGGCTCCTTGCTGCTGGACGCTTCAAAGATGTTTATCGAGTCAGTGAATTTTCATCGCGGAGATGCGCGGCGACAAGCGAACTATCCGGAATCAAGATAGCTCTTCGCATGCTCAGGTAACGCTCGCCAGATCATGCGGCCATCGCCGTCGGTGATCGTCGTGACACGCATAGTGCCGACATTGCACTTGGGACAGGGCCGCGGAGGTCGGGCGAGGTCGGTGACGATCTCTTCTTTCTTCATCGACCAATATCAGCATCTGCAGGTACTGGAATTTCCACCGGCAGTTGGTGTTTGCACGTGTTGCCCAAGGGATACACTCGGACACGGCGTTTCGGAGGCTGGTGCAATATTCACCGCGAGCAATTCCTAGAGCGTTTCGCGATGCAGTTGCAGGCGACGGACATTCCGCTGTCACCGACGGCGATGAAGTTCGGGCCTTTCGAAGTTGATTCATCGAAGGATGATCTTGACCATCTTGATCCTGAGCTTGCAAATCAGGGTTCATCTGCTTCACATGGTCAGTGTGAATCTTGCGGCGGTCGATTGATTCCGCATAGAGAAATCCCCAAACCAAGTTGGGCTTGCGTCATGGCGTCGCCTTACCGCCCAAGCTGGTACTGACGAT
>CALLUY010000122.1 GCA_938010615.1 uncultured Pirellulaceae bacterium
CGAATGCGCGACAATGTTGTACGCGTCGGGTGTGCTTGGTGGGTACATGACCAATTCCATGTACCAAACGTCGTCTTCCCAAACCATGATCTGGAAATCGTACTCATCGAGGTGCTTGTAAGAATCAACGGTTGGCTGGTCGCGTAGAATCCAGTCGTCTCGTCGCCCCATCATCTTCCAAGAACCATCGACGCGTTGTTGCAGGCCCTCGTTGATCGCATGGCAGCTGAGTCCGCACATTTTGTAAGGTGCTTTGAGTTGCGGAAGTCGTCCGACGTAGTTGCCTCCTACTGGAACGTCGCCGACAAACCCGGAACCGGGTCCGCAGGCGTCAGTGCCAACGCGAGCATCTGCGGTTACGTTGACGCCGTCTTTCCAGACGGTGTAGTACATTGTTCTTTCAGCGGGATTCGCAGGAAGCGTCGTCAAAATCACAGACGTATTGCTGCGCCAAGCGTTATTAACGATCAGTGCTGTGCCCGCAACGGGCACCGATTCCCAGCCATCGTTTGGCTCAGCCGAATCGGAAATCCGCAGTTCGACTTTCTGGCCGTCTGACGCAAACATTCCGACGAACTTGACGGTCCATTGGCCGTCTTTGTTTTGAGTCAGCGAGTCACCCAACGGATAGCAGCTCAAACAGTCCGCGACGCCGATGTTAAGAGCTTTGTTTTTGTAAGGCTCAACATTGAATTCGCTGACTTCGAAATCGACCAATCCCTGAGAGGTGACTCCCACGTATCCGGACGACAAATTGGCTGCAACGGTTTGCTCGATCACAAACGTTTCGCCACCGGCGGTCATTGTCGCTTTGATCGTTGAGTTGCCTTCAGTTGATTCGACATCGATCTGAAATTTGCACTCATCACCAACGGTCAACTTTTTCGTATCGATGACTTTCGAGAATCCTTTTTGTTTCTTTTGACCCGGAAAGATCAAATGCAACTTTTGATCATCAGTCCAGACAAAGCGAATCGTATTGATCAATTTGGTGTAGCTTTCGTAGATGCTTTTGGCGCCGATCGCCAAACCGAATTGGCCGTAGCCATCGTTGTACATCTTCCAAGCGGGATCATCGCCTTCCTCTGGCTCAGGCCGGTCCGCCAAATACTTCATCGTTGCGGAGATGGAGAATTTGTCTTTCAGTTTCCACTGTCGCGAATAGATCGCGCAAGGAAGCAGCGACGGATCGTACTTCGTTTCGAACTTGAACCCATGCGTTACTGCGTGGAATGGGAACCCGGTTTTGCGAGCGCGATCACCATAGTTTTTCATCCGCCGGCGAAGAGCACCGTTTTCGACTTTCCAAAAACCCGGGTTAAGAGTTTGCCAAGAATGTCCGTGGTAGAGCGAATCAGGGTTGGATACGTGGGATATTTTGGTCGCAACAGGAAGTGTCGCGTTGGTGGCGGCGCCAAGTAGCGGCGATCCAGCTGCCGCAATCGCAACGGAGGCAACCGAAGCTGCCATCATTTCACGGCGATCAACGCCCGAGTTATTCTTGTCTTGTTGCATCTTCGGTTCCTATTTTCGTTGCTGGTTCAGATCATGGAAACCGGCCTGCATGTCCAACTAACGACAACGCGGTACAATGAAGTGGTGTCGGATTCGGCCCGAGCAATACAATCATGACAAAGAAAACGATGTTCGCCAAATCAATCGGAAACAATATCTGTCATAGCAACTTAATTCCGGCATTCTTCCTGATATTGATGTTGGCCTCGGTTGCCAATCAAGCAGTGGCTCAGGAGGACGAAGCGACTCCGGATCGCACCGGACGGCTCCTGAGAATCGATCTTCCGTTGACAGGAAGCGTCGCCACGGCGGCAAAGCAGCAGATCCGTGAAGCAGCTTCCCAGATGCCGGCTGCCGTTGCTGCCAAAGATCGATCGGTGCTGGTGCTTGAATTTGATGCCACCGATATGAACGCTGGCCAAGGTAGCGATCTTGGCGCTTGTTATTCGCTGGCTGAATTTCTTGCTGGCCCGGAACTGAGAAACATTCGCACGGTCGCCTGGATTCCAGCCAACGATGCCGATACATCTCTCGTGGGACATGCCGTTCTGGTCGCGATCAGCTGCAATGAAATCGCGATGGACGAGCGAGCGTCGATTGGCAACGCCGGAATCGATCTTGAAACTGTTTCGCAGAGTGCCAAAGCAATGTATCAGGGGATCGCCGAACAACGATTGACGCTTCCGGTGCCACTGGTGTTGGGCATGCTCAGTTCCGAAGAGGCGCTTGAGAGAGTAACAACGGACTCGCAGACCATTTTCGCATCGCAGTCGCAGCGAGAAAAGATGCAGGACGATGGAAGTGTTACAGGGTTTGACACAGTCTCAGCTGCTGGTGAGATGACGCTACTGCGAAGCCAACAGATGGAAGACTTTCGATTGATTCGCCATCGAACGACATCGCGTGCAGACTTGGCACGCCGCTTCAATATCACGGTCAGTCAACTGGCCTCGGTCGACAATGGAAAAATATGGAATGCAGTTCAGTACAAAATTCCTTCGTCGATCGACAGTAGCGAAGTTTCGTGGCTGTCGCGTGCGATCGATCGCAAGATCCTTGGCCCGGCTGACATGGTGATCTTCGAATTCGGCGACGTCCGCGGAACCGATAGTGCCTCGCTTCGGCTCGCTGAATATCTTGCTCGCATAAGACCTGAAGACGCGAAAACAGTCGCGTGGGTCAGTGGCAATTGCGAAGGAATCGCGGGCGTCGCGGCGTTGGCCTGTGACGACGTCATCTTCGGGCCAGATGGAAAGCTTGGTGCTGGCGAACGCGAACCTCCAACGCCGAAAGAGCTCGAAAAGTTCGAGCAAACGATTCGTTATGTTGCTGGTCGAAAAGACCGTGATTGGTCATCGCTAATGGGATTGGTGAACCCAAAGATGGCCCTGAAAAAGTATCGCAGTATCAATTCGAGTGCTCAGCGGTTGATGGGTAAAGCCGAGCACAGTGAATTGCCGCCGATGGAAGCCGCGAAGTGGGTCGCCGGCGAAAGGTTTGATATCGCTCAAGGAATCGATGCTCAGTTGGCGAAAGAGATCGGCGTCGGACAGGAAGTGATTGCCCCTACGCTGGACGTCGTAAAGTCGCGTTACCAGCTTGAATCAGAACCGGAGTCACTTGAGCCCACTTCGACAGAACGCTGGCTGGAAGACTTTGCGATGTTCCTTACCAGCCCTGCCGTTTCGATGATGTTGGTGTTCGGCGCATTCATCTGTTTCATGAACGAGCTTTCGGCTCCTGGATTGGGAGTGTTTGGATTTCTGGGCGTCTTGTTGCTGACGGCTTTCTTCTGGAGTCATCACCTCGAAGGAAACGCGGAGTGGTTTGAGATCCTGCTGTTCATTGTTGGTTTGGTGTTCGTCGGAATCGAGCTGTTCGTGGTTCCGGGCTTTGGACTCTTCGGCGTCGGCGGAATCGCAATGGTGGTTTTTTCGCTGGTGCTTGCCGGCCAGGATTTCATCGTGCCCAAGAGTGATGCTCAAGTTGAAAAACTTGCCTATTCAATGTTGCCGATCCTTGGCGCATTGCTTGGTGTAATTATCGGTGGCGTCCTGCTGCAAAAAGTGTTTCCAAATTCACCGCTGTTCAAGAGATTGGCCCTTGCCCCGCCAGATAGAGAAGTCGTGATTGACGGTAAGGACCGGGAAGCGGTTGCTGACTGGAGCCACCTGAACGGACGCACTGGAGAAGCGGTCACACCGATCATGCCTTCTGGTAAAGCCAGAATCGATGGCAAAGTGTACGATGTGATCAGCGATGGCCAAGTGATTGAAAAAGGCGATTCGATCGAAGTCACCAAAGCCGTCGCCAACCGTGTCGTCGTACGGAAGTGCGTCTAGCATTCCTAATTCCAAATTTTGAATTTCTAATTCCCAAATGGACTACGCAACCCTTTCACTACTTCTCCTTTCGGCCGGCATCCTTGTGATCGTCGTTGAGATGTTCATTCCTTCAGCGGGAGTGTTAGGGATCGTTGCGGCGACGCTTCTGATCAGCGGCGTCGTTGTCGCGTTCATGCATAGCCTGTTCTTCGGCCTTGGCGTCTTGAGCGGTACATCTCTGGCGATGCCATTGTTGTTCTGGTTGCTGGTAAAAGTCTGGCCGCTGACGCCCTTAGGCAAAGCGATTCTGATGAACGACACCAATGAGAATGTTCTTCCGGAGTCCGATTTGGACAAGATGATCGGTCAGGTTGGAATTGCCAAAACGAAGATGCTTCCCAGCGGAACCGTGGTCATTGACGGATCGCGCCACGATGCGGTCAGTGATGGTTTTGCAATCAGCCCGGACGATGTCGTAAAAGTAACCGCCGTCCGCGGCAATCGAATCTACGTCGAGCCATACGATGGTGAAGTCGACGAACAGGGCAGGGCAGTGGCAGCTGATACCAGCGCCTTGTCGACGCCGTTGGAAGAGCTTGGCATCGACGAAGATTTGTACGAGTGATCGATAAAACGCCAAAGTCTCGGTGGCATAGGCCTCTGGCCCGTGTTCTGCATGTCCACAAGCCAGAGGCTTATGCCACCTCCCCAACTGCAACGACCCTACTGAAAAGCCAAAACGACTCCCCGAGGGAAGATGTTCTGACTCACCCGCGAAAAACCATGCTCAACTCGTGTAGGTGGATTGTGCCTCTGCGTCATATAATGAATGCAATCAAATGGAAAAGGAGTTCCACATGCGCACAATTGCAATCATCAATCAAAAAGGCGGCGTCGGAAAAACGACGACCGCAGTCAATCTGAGTGCCGCTCTCGCAGAGGCCGGAAAACGGGTTTGGTTGATCGACCTCGACCCCCAGGCACACGCTTCGCTGCATCTTGGTTTCGGGATGCAAGAAGAATATCTCTCAACCTACGATGTTCTCACCGACAACGTTCCGCTCGACGAAGTCTGCCATCAAGTCGAAGACAACCTTTGGCTTAGCCCGGCTCATATTGACCTCGCTGCCGCAGAGATGGAACTTGCTGGCGCCGTCGGCCGTGAGATCATTTTACGCGACCGCATGAAAGAAGTCAGCGAACAGTTCGATTACATAATCTTTGATTGTCCGCCGTCCCTCGGTGTGTTGACACTCAACGCGCTAACCACCGCAGATGAGGTTTTCCTGCCGCTACAGCCGCACTTTCTGGCACTGCACGGACTGAGCAAACTTTTGCGGACGATCGAACTGGTTGCCAGACGCCTCAATTCAAAACTGCGTTTGTCCAACGTCATCTATTGTCTGTACGATACCGGTACGCGATTGGCAAACGAAGTTGTTAGCGATGTCGAGCTGTACTTTGAGCAGCAACGTCAGACGAAGAATTCGATCTGGAGTAACAGCGAAAGCTTCGACACGAAGATTCGACGTAACATTCGCTTGGCGGAAGCCCCCAGCTATGGCCAGTCCATCTTTCAATACTCCGGCGATTCAAACGGAGCGCAAGATTATCGCAGCCTTGCAGAAGAAGTCCTCGCCCAGACGGAATCGATGACCGAAGATGAATCAGATTCATTGACGACGGCAGATTTCTTTGAATCCGAAGCTGATTTCGGTTATTTTAAATCGACCGGCTAGACGACTCCATTGGAGAAGCGAAGTACAAGCCCGACGCGTGAGCGAGTTGCCGCCAATCACAACCCGACGCGTGAGCGAGGTGCAGCCAATCACAACCCGACGCGTGAGCGAGGTGCAGCCGGTACCTCGCTCACGCTTCGGGTTAAGATTTGCGCTGAGGAACCAAAGCCGGGCGATATTTACTCGCTTTCGCTCTTGGGCTTCGGGCCTGTATTGAAAATACGCAAAGGGATGGGACCTGATGTCGACTGATTCTTTTTCGACCAAATCTGCGGAGACAATTCGCTTTGATGTCTTCGATGGTCTCGACGAGGCCGAGGTGCGGGCAATCGTTGACGCCACAACCAGGAAAACATTTGCCAGTGGCGAAACGATGTGTCGCCAAGGCGAAGACGGCGAATCGATGTACTTCATCATCGGTGGCCGCGCTCAAATTAGCGTTCAGAAATCCGGTGAATCAAGACCGGTCATTCTCAATACGCTCGGTCCAGGGCAGCACTTCGGCGAAATGTCGATGCTCAACTGCAGTCCGCGAACGGCGACCGCAACCGCGATCATGGAAACCGAAGTTGCAAAACTTGACCATGACAATTTTCAAAAGCTTGTCGATTCAATTCCTGGATTCACAGCGAACTTGAGCCGTACCTTGGGAGTGTGGCTGCGCGGTCAGATCTCCGGCGAAAAAGTATCCAAGGCGATTCGGGTCATTGGCATCGTTCGCCGCGGCGCACGCGACGGACAACTTGGAGCCGCGGTTGCGAAAGCCCTTTCTGGAGTCGACCCGTCGATCATTTCGTGGTCTTCCGATCCAGCGCTTTGGGATTCCGTCAACGTAACGACTCATCCGATCGATTCTGATGCCACTGATACAATTCGTGGCCTGTCGGAACAAATTGAAAATCATTCTCATACGATCATTGACTTTGACGCATCGACAGCAACGCCGCGACAATTGCTACAGTGCGAGCGGATTTGGTGGATCGTCGATCGTGACGAAAATGAACCGACAGAGCTCGAGAAAATTCAACGGTCGATCAATGAGGTGCCGGCCCTCGCAAAGCGTTTGCAGATTGTAGAAGTTCACGATCGCGCCGAAAAAATTCCGCCATTGCTCTCGCATCAGCTCAAGCTTCCGCATCCGACGATGCGAATTCAACGGCACGGCAAAGGAGAATTTTTTGGATACCGGGCACAGGACATCGCCCGTCTGCAACATTTGCTCCAGGGAGTCACCTTGGGATTGGTTCTCGGTGGAGGCGGCGCGCGTGGACTGGCTCACATCGGCGTCATTCAAATCCTCGAAGAACACGGAATCTACTTCGATCGCATTGCAGGTACTTCGGCAGGTAGCATCGTCGGATGCGGATACGCCGCAACGATGACGACGTCAGATATCCTGAACTTAATCAACATGGAGATGACTCCGCCAAAATGGATTCAAAAAATTCCATCCGGTAAACGTTGGTACCTGTTCGCTGATTTTCGTCGT
>CALLUY010000123.1 GCA_938010615.1 uncultured Pirellulaceae bacterium
GCCTGATGCCTGATTCCGGTACATTATCCAGTCTTCTGCCCTTCTTTGACTTGCAAGTCAACGGATACGACGGCGTTGATTTCAATTCGGACGTGTTGTGTCCTGACGAAGTTGCCTCCGCGTGTCGACGCTTGAAAGCGGACGGTGTCGGCGGGATTCTTGCGACCATTATCACAGACGATGTTGATTCAATGTGTCGCCGACTGAGCAGCGTTTGCAGAGCACGTGACGCAAACAACGAAACACGTGAGATGATTTGCGGCATCCACATTGAGGGGCCATTTATCAATGCCGAAACTGGCTACGTCGGTGCTCATCCGGCGAATGAAGTTCGGCCCGCCGATCCGGAAACAATGAAGCGATTGCTCGATGCGGCTGAAGGACTGACTCGAATCGTGACGTTAGCACCTGAATGCGACGCGAAAGCCGCAACGACTCGCATGCTGGCTGATGAAAACGTTGTCATTTCAGCCGGTCACTGCAATTCGGATCTGGATACTTTGAAACAGAGCATTGATGCTGGTTTGTCCATGGTCACGCATTTGGGCAACGGCTGCCCGCTGTCAATTCCGCGGCATGACAACATCATCCAGCGTGTGCTTTCGCTCTCAGAACATCTCCACATTGGATTCATCGCCGACGGAGTCCACGTTCCTTACGAAGCACTCGGCAATTATCTGGCCGTTGCCGGATTTGAGAAATCGTTCATTGTGACGGATGCGATTTCAGCAGCGGGACGCGGGCCGGGTGAGTTTCAATTGGGGAATCGCCGCGTGGTTGTGGATCAACAATTGGCGACGTGGTCTGAGGATCGAAAAAACCTCGTTGGTTCTGCATCGACGATGCCCGCGATCGTTCAAAAACTTAGCCAGCAACTGAAGCTCACTTCTGAACAGATTGATCGACTCACGCGAATCAATCCTCGCAACGCAATCGGTGAGAAACTGGCATGAACGGATCTGAATCACGGGGAGCACGACAGAGCTTATTGCGAAAGATGTTTCTTGGAATCGGCCCAGCGATCGTTGTGGCTTGCGTCGTGTTGGGCCCTGGCAGCATCCTAACCAGCTCCAAAGTTGGATGTCAGTTCGGATTCAGCATGGCTTGGGTTTTGTTGATAGCTGGCGGGCTTATGTTGGGCGCAATCGCAACCGCGACTCGGGTTGGCATTTCATTTAAGCGGACTCCGTTGAAAGAACTGGCTCATCGATTGGGTAAGCCGGTTGCCGTGTTGACGGGGGTGACTGTTTTCCTGATCGCAACCTGCTTTCAATTCAGCAACAACTTGGGCGTGCTGGCGGCTGTGGAGCCGCTGTTTCCCATGTCGTCGACCTCAAGGATCGTTGTGTTGGTCGGCTTGAACGGATTGATCATCGCGGGATTGCTCGGGTTGAAGAAGCTGTATTCGCGAGTCGAACATTTGATGATGTTTCTGATGGGCATGATGCTGTTAGGCTTCCTGGCGAACCTGATTTTGGCTCGTCCAGACTTGTTGCAGCTGTTGTCTGGTTTTGTGCCGAACTTCCCAGCGGAGTTGTCAGGGAGTTTCGTGCCTCGGATGGAAGCAGGGGCAACAGAAGATGCGAAGCCGATGCTTGTTGATCCGTGGATTGCGGTTCAGGGTTTGATCGTTACCAGTTTTTCGATTGCTGGTGCTTTCTACCAAGCCTATTTGGTGCGGGAGAAAGGCTGGACGCTGGACAGTGCGAATCGTGGATTGATGGATTCGATTGTCGGCACGGGCGTCTTGATTGGGATCACGTTGATGATCATGTCAACAGCGGCCACGGTGTTGAAAGGCACGATTGCTCCGAATGATTTGAAGTCGGCAAGTGATGTTGCTGTTCAGCTGGAGCCACTTTTTGGATCAGCGGCGAAATGGCTGTTTTGCATCGGCATTTTTGCCGGCGCGATTAGCTCGTTCTTGGTCAATTCGATCTTGGGCGGAACTTTCATGGCAGACGGTCTCGGGCAAGACGCATCGATCGATTCGAAGTGGACCAAGGTTTTTACGATTGCATCCCTAATGATCGGCATGTGCGTCGCGTTAATGACGACAGCAGAAGGTCGCGTTCCTCTAATCATTTTTGCTCAGGCGTTGACGGTTTTGGGCGGGCCAATTCTTGTCGGGTCGTTGTTGTATCTTGCGACGCGAAAGTTGGATGGCGGAAGTCGAGCGGCTTCTGGTTGGATGATTGTGGTCACTGCATTGGGTGGATTTGTTGTGTTGGCGTTAGCGGCTCGGACGTTGGTTAGAATCTATTTGACGTTGAGTACTTGAAAGCTGTGAATTTTTTAGAACGAGTTCAATACCAGCCCGAATCGCGAGTTTTGATGTTGCGCGTTTTCCAAGATTGGTGGTCATTTCCATGGCAAATGATTTGTGAAAGTCGCAATTTCAAACTTAACCAGATAGTCACCTTTCGTTCCGCGAAAGTTTGTTAAACGCTACTTTCGCGGAGCGAAAGGCGACAATGGCGCAACATCAAAAAGCGCGAGCGAGTGGATAATTGTAGGAAGTTCTCTGCGCTCGTTAAATCGCCTTTCACTGAACGATCATCCTTTCGACTCACGTCTGTCAGCAAGCAGTTCACGGTCATGGTTTCGAACTTCGATTGAACGTGGGGTTGATCGCAAGCTGACCGTGATAGTTTTGTCGAACAACTCGGCGTCGAATATCGATCAGATCGTCAATGCGATTGACGAGCTTTAGTCGACGTACACGACGCTGCCAGCGTCGTTGTGTCGGAATTTTACGAAGCGACGATGCTGGCAGCGTCGTGTACGCCCAAGCGACGATGCTGGCAGCATCGTGTACGATTTAAGGCCTAACCTGCCCTGCTCCCCGCACCCGATAGTTGAAGCTCGTTAGTTGTTCGACTCCGACCGGTCCACGAGCATGCATTTTGCCAGTCGCGATGCCGATCTCCGCACCCATGCCGAACTCGCCGCCGTCGGCGAACTGAGTCGAAGCGTTGTGCAGCAAAATTGCTGAGTCGATCCGATTGAAGAAAGCTGCGACAGATTCGGCATCTTCGGAAATGATCGCTTCGGTGTGACCGGAAGAATACTGTTGCACGTGAGCGACCGCTTCATCAATGTCGGCAACCACTTTCACGGACAAGATTGCATCAAGGTATTCCGTGGACCAATCTTCCTGAGAGGCTGGCTCCGCGGCAGGCCAAGCTTTGCAAATCGATTCGTCGCCGTGAATCGTGCAGCCAGCTTCTGAAAGGCGATCCAAAATTGGCTTCAAGTGAGAGTCAACGATGTCTTGGTGAATCAGAAGCGTCTCCGCCGCGCCGCAGATTCCGGTCCGACGCATCTTGGCATTGTGAACGACCTCAACGGCCATCGAAACATCGGCTGATGCGTCAACGAATACGTGACAGATGCCTTCCAGATGAGCAAACACGGGAACGCGACAATCGGATTGGACTCGCGCAACCAGACTCTTGCCTCCACGCGGAACGATGACATCGACATTTCCATCAAGACCGCGAAGCATCTCGCCAACGGCGGCTCGGTCGGTGACCGGAACAAGCTGAATCGAATCTTCGGGAAGGTTCGCAGCCTCGAGTCCCTGTTTGAGGCATTGGAGGATCGCAGTTGAGCTATGAATTGAATCGCTTCCTCCGCGAAGGATCACTGCATTCCCAGCCATCAAACAAAGTGCTCCCGCATCGGCGGTTACATTCGGGCGGCTTTCGTAAATCACGCCAATCACACCCAGCGGCGTTCGCACTCGCTGAATGTCCAAACCGTTAGGCCGCTCCCATTGAGCGATAATCGAGCCAACGGGATCGTCCAATTTTGCGATTTCCCGGAGCGCGTTTGCGATTCCAGCGACTCGAGCTTCATCAAGCTTCAACCGGTCGATCATCGCAGAACTCAATTTGCGTTCGTGAGCGGCAGCGACGTCGAGGTCGTTTTGTTCGGTGATATGTTTCGCGTTTTCATCAATGGCGGTAGCGGCCGAGATGATGGCGGTTCTCTTCTGATCGGAACTGGCGACGGCGAGTGACGTTGAAGCTGCCCGGGCTTTCTTACCCAATTCCCGCATGATGGTTTCGATGTCGGATTTAGATGATTGGTTCATTGGTTGCAGTGGCGTAGGAAATCCAGGAAACTCTTGGGCTGAATTGATCATAACCATTTCATCTCAGCGCGACGAGGACAACATGAAGTCATTCACTCTTCACAACGGGGACCAAATTCCAGCGATCGGGCTCGGCACGTGGAAAATGGAAGATGGAGCCGCGAAAGATGCGGTTTCGACTGCACTTGAAGTCGGCTACCGCCACATTGACTGTGCCGCGATTTACATGAATGAATCAGATGTCGGAAAAGCGTTCACGAGTGCTTTCTCTGGCGATCTTTCACGAGACGATGTGTTTATCACCTCGAAGCTCTGGAATGACAGTCACAAACCTGAACATGTTCGCCCTGCCCTCGAGCGATCGCTAAAAGAACTTCAGCTAGATCATCTCGATTTGTACTTGATTCACTGGCCTGTCGCAATCAAGCATGGCAAGTGGTTGCCGGAGTCTGGCGAAGATTTCGTGCCGATCGAGGAAGTTCCGATCATCGAAACTTGGCAAGCAATGGAAGAATGCGTTGCGGCTGGTTTGATCAAGCACATCGGCGTTTCCAACTTCAGCATTCGCCGTTTGCAAGAGTTGGTCGACAAAGGAAGCATTCAACCGTCGGCCAATCAAGTTGAATGTCATCCGTTTTTGCCGCAGGACGAGCTGTTTGATTTTTGCGAAGCGAACAAGATACAAATGGTGGCCTATTCACCGTTGGGATCCGGTGATCGCCCGGAACGAATGCGAGGCGATGCTGATCCAGTCCTGTTCGAGCAAGACGTGGTCGGAAGCATTGCTGACAAGCACTCGATGAGCAAAGGACAGGTTTTGCTTTCGTGGGCCGCGACTCGCGGAACCGTGGCGATTCCGAAATCTGCGAATCGTCAGCGACTCACCGACAACCTTGCTGCCGGCGAGTTCTCGTTGCCTCAAGAAGATATGACTGCCATCGACAACCTCGGTATCGCTCATCGATACGTCCACGGCAAGTTCTTCGAGATGGCTGGCAGTCCGTACCACGCGGATGATATCTGGAGTTAGTGATTCTCGAATTTGAATCTACTTCGCTGCCTTCTGTTTCTTCTTCCAACTTGGATGTCGAGGCCCACTGCCGAGATATTTGAATGCATCAAAATACGTCGTGGCGGCATCAGAGTCTTTCGCCCTAGGGTCGTCGGTCTCCAAAAGTTCCTTCAGCAGAAGAGAGTGCAATTCGTCTTTGATCGCAACGTGGTCTGGCGAATCGGCGAGATTGTTTAGCTGCTCAGGATCTTTCGCGATGTCATAAAGTTCGAATCGAGGACGTTTGGCGAAGCACAAGTCATAACAGCGTTGATGATGTGCGTCCTTTTCTCGATTCTTGACGATGTAAGTCTTCGTCGGACCATTGTCGGTGTCGGCCAGCCACGCGTATGGGATGTTGGCTTTCAAGTAGTTTGGCGTTCCGTTTGGCCATCGATCTGGACGAAAGTTTTCGATCAGTAGATATTCCGCCGTGCGAATGGCTCGCATTGGATAGCCGCCATTGTCGGGAGCCTCCTGAGACGGGGCGTGTCGTTCCTTGCCGAAGATGACGTGGTCACGCTGAGCATCGATCGACGAGTCATCATCTCGCTTGAAGATTGGAAGCCAACTCTTTCCCGTCATCGCATCGGGAATCGCAATGCCAGCGACTTCAAGGAAAGTCGGTGCCAAATCAGTCGTGCTGACAAAGTCTTTGGCCACGCGGCCAGGCCTGATGCGATTTGGCCAACGGACTGCCATCGGAACTCGCGTCCCAGAATCATAGAGGTTGCTTTTGCAACGAGGAAACGGCATTCCGTGGTCACCCGTAACCACAACGATGGTGTTTTCGAGCTCGCCAAGATCCTCCAGCATCTTGATCGCTTCGCCGACTTCGCGATCAAATCGTTGGACTTCGAAATAGTAATCTGCAATGTCGCTGCGAATTTGTTTTGAATCGGGAAAGCAATCGAACATCTTGATCTTGTCCAGATTCATGCCGCTGCCTTTTCCACTTCCAGCTTCGTAACCTCTGTGCGGATCGTAAGCGCCGAAACAAAAGCAGAAGGGTTTCTTGGGATCGCGTCGTTTGAGAAAGTCGCCAAAATATTCAAACTTTGGGCCGGCTGGATTGACTTCCCAATTTGATGCATTGCCAGGCCCCCACATTTTTCTTTTGTGGCCTGTGGCGTATCCAGCAGCAGCAAGAATGTGCATGAAGGATTGATGTTTGGTGTCGAGGACCGAGTGGAGGTTGGCTCCCCCACCAAGCCGCCAAAAATGTTGCCCAGTCAGGATTGCATTTCGCGATGGCGTGCACGAAGGAGACGAGACGAACGCATTCTCAAAAAGAATTCCCTCACGTGCGACTCGATCGAACGAAGGAGTTTTGCAAACCGGATCGCCGTATGCACTTGCGTGAGGCCAACCCCAGTCATCCGCGATCGCGAAAAGGATGTTTGGGCGTTTGGTAACTTCGTCGTCGGACTCGGTTGCGTTACAGGTGTTCGGCAGTGAGGAACAAGCCAACCAAATCAGGACAACGAAGAACTTGGGAATTGAAATCACTTCTCTACCCGGTTAGGCGATCATAGAAACTGGTATCGAGGTTCGCTGTAAACCTTCACTTTAGAAACGGTGGCAAGCGAATCCTCACTGTCGATACAATCCTACCCAAAAGTTTGATCAATTGTTGCCGTCTTGGCTCGACGACGTGTCTGGAAACCTAACTTGTTGAACACAAAAACTGCTTTTTGGATCTAATTTCAGGCCTTCAAATGTCATTACAACCCAAGCACTTAATTATCGCGCTTTCATTCGTCCTCGGAATGGTTGCTTCATCGTTTGGACAGAACACCGTCGTTAAGAATCCTTTTGTAAAGAAATCTACGGAGTCAGTGTTTAAGACTGTCAAGGTATCCCGCGAATCTGGCAAGGTTCTCAACACTCAACTGAATTGGCCCAGATCGAAGGAAGAGCGTAAGCCAATTGCCAATACGGTATCCCCTTTGGAAGGGTTTCAGTATTTCGTACCCGAATCAGCTGACTTGTTGGTCGTACTGCGTCCACAACAACGGGTTCGAAGTGAACTGTTCTCCTTGCTGGATTCAAGCAGTGGCATGGGTGCGGCTGCAGCAGACTGGCCATTTGATTCAGAGGAAGTCGAATGGATGGTTGCTGCGACTTCACAAAAAGCAGTTTTTCAGATGCAGCGTTCGGCTCAAGAAAACATTTTCAATGCTATCCGAGCCCAATTGGATGGAGAGCTTGAAGGACAGCAGCCAAAGAAGCAACGTTCGCTTGCAAACGATCTCAATGAAGACACGAGCTGCCTTGTTCGATTTACCGAACCGACAGGAATGGAAAAGTTCGAGAAGTTGCTGGACTTCAAAGGCGATGATTGTGGTGAATACAAACAAGAAAAATGGTTGGGGCGAGAAACTTTCGACTGTGGATGTGATGACTGCTGCATCGTAGTTCGCTTGGATGACAGGACATTCCTCATTGGTAACAAACAACATCTTGGTGCTGCCTTTCAGTCGCAGCAACCCACTTCACCAATGATCGCCAACTGGACAAGAGAGTTGGCGAAATCAAATTTTAGAGGCGAAGTGTTTGTGGGAGTAGACCTTAGCAAGACTGATTGGGATGCGTTTCCATTCCCCGAGGCAGACGAGCGACTTGGATTGGTGAAAGCCATTAAGTCAGTTAAATTCGCCGTCGACCTGAAAACGAAAAATTTGTTTGATTGCAAAGCGGGATGCGAAGACAGTGAAGCCGCGAGCAAGATTGAAAAAGTATTTGAAGAAGGGTTGGCAATGTACGTCGACGCTGCTGAGCAGTGGACGTCGATGATGTCGGCGGAGCAAGTTGGAGGCGGAAAGAACTTGCAAACCAAGAACATGATAGTTGAATTCGCACGCAGCATTCAAGTTGGGCAACAAGACAACGATCTGACGATCACAGTCCCGCGTCCTGATGGATTGGTTGATATGCTCGAGACAATGTTTGCTGAGCAAGCCAAACTTCAACAAGAGTTTGCTGACTTTGAAACGGCTCAATCGAAAATTGAAATGAAGCCCGTGCTAGTTTGGCAGAACAAAGTCAAGCGTGGGGCGAAGGTTGAGCCTGCCGATGTGAAACTCGAACAATGGCCGGCGGAGCTTGTTCCTGAGGGAGCGTTTGGAGACGAAAGTGAAGTGGTCGGAAGAAACGTGAAAATGGGATCGAATCGTGGCATGCCGATCTCAGATAGTGACTTCGTACCAGTCGCAGAGTAACTCTGATTTTGCAAACAAGTAAACGAAAGAAGCCGAGCATGATCGCTTGGCTTTTTTTTGCGCCGTCTTAGCATTTGTGGCTGGGGCGTCTCGCCATAGTAATTGTAAGTTCAACTGCGGCGAGACGCTGCAGCCTCGGATTTTGAAATGGGCTCTGAGAAGATTCGCCACTAATTCGCAATAAGGGAGTCTTGGGCAACGTCGAAGCGTGTCGTTCTTCACCCCTTTCGAAAATGGCGCCGTACGTCAAAATACTGCTTCAAAGAAGTAGAACAAAACCAACCACACGGAAACAAAATGGACTCCATCATTGCCATTCATGGTCGTCAGATTCTTGACAGCCGAGGAAACCCAACCGTCGAAGTCGACGTGACACTTGCCGACGGATCGTTTGGCCGCGCTGCGGTTCCTAGCGGAGCGAGCACCGGAGCTCACGAAGCTTGGGAACTTCGCGATGGCGACAAAAGCGTTTACATGGGTAAAGGCGTTAGCAAAGCTGTTGAAAACATCAACGGTCCACTCGCCGAAGCTTTGCTGGGCATGCCAGGAACCGATCAAGGTGCCGTCGATCGAGCAATGTTGGAACTTGATGGAACAGAAAACAAAAAGAACCTCGGCGCTAACGCGTTGCTTGGTGTTTCACTCGCGACAGCCAAAGCCGGAGCTCAATTCAATAACACGCCTTTGTTCAAGTACCTTGGCGGTGCGAGTGCGACATTGCTTCCGGCTCCGATGATGAACATCGTCAACGGTGGTGAGCACGCGGATAACTCAGTGGACGTCCAGGAATTCATGGTCATGCCATTGGGCTTCGAAACGTTCAGCGACGCGTTGCGATGCGGTTGCGAAATCTTCCATAACCTGAAGAAAGTCCTTCAGGACAAAGGCCTCAACACGGCAGTTGGCGACGAAGGCGGATTCGCTCCTGATCTTGGCAGTAACGGCGAAGCACTTGAATTGATCATGACCGCGATCGAAAAAGCCGGCTACAAGCCAGGCGAGCAAGTGAAAATTGCTTTGGATGTTGCAGCGACTGAATTCTACGATCGCAGCAAAGGTGTTTACGCGATCGACGGCAAAGAACTTGATTCGGCCGGCATGGTTGATTTCCTAGCAGATTGGGCTGGTCGATTTCCGATCTGCTCTATCGAAGACGGTCTCGACGAAGACGATTGGGATGGCTGGAAGTTGCTCACTGACAAACTTGGTTCCGACGTTCAGTTGGTCGGAGATGACTTGTTCGTAACCAACACGACTCGTTTGCAGCGCGGAATCGACGAAGGAATCGCGAATAGCATTTTGATCAAAGTGAATCAGATCGGAACGTTGACCGAAACGATCCAAGCGATTCAGTTGGCTCATCGCAGCGGTTACACAAGCGTTTCCAGTCACCGTAGCGGCGAAACGGAAGATTCGACGATCGCTGATTTGGCGGTTGGTCTTTGCACTGGCCAGATCAAAACGGGTTCGGCTTCTCGTTCGGATCGCATGGCAAAGTACAACCAGCTTCTACGTATCGAAGAGATGCTTGGCGACGGCGCGATCTACGCCGGACCACGGATGCTGTAATACAGTAAGAAATTAGCAAGCGACAAAATTGGCCTCGAACCATTCGTTCGGGGCTTTTTTACGTCAATGCTGAACGCAATTTGGCGATCAATTCATCGCGATCACGATCCGCATAAGGTTTCGTAGTCTCAAATCCCCAAACCGGATTGGGCCAGTTTGGATCGCCTTCGTTTCTGGCGATAACGTGGATGTGAAGCTGCGGGACGACGTTACCGAGGACACCAGAATTTATTTTCTCGCATTTGGTCAGCTGCATCATCGCCTTCGCACAATGGTTCGTGCGAAGGGCGAACTGCTTTTGATCCGTGATCGTGAGATCATGTAACTCGCTCAAGCCATTTTGCTGTGGGATCAAAAGCAACCATGGCCAGCGACAATCGTTGAGCAATCGAATCTGATACTTATCAAACCGTTCAACCAAAAAGCTGTCTTTTTCCAGTCGCGGATGTAGTTGGAAGGATTCCATTGAATTCCAGCAGAGGACTTAGCTTAAAAGGTTGCGATTGCGCCGAAGTGGAAGCCACCGAAATAGATGCTGCCGATTTCAGGATCATCGAGCCCGTTAAGGACATTCTGTTCGAGACTCTGAGTTGACGCGAGTGCCACACCTAGCAAGCCGAGACCTTCGTATCCAAACCGCAACGTCACGTGGTTCGCCGCTTGGTACTCGAGACCAAGGTTGAATCCGAGCGTCGCAGCCAAGTTTTTACCTTCGCTGGAATCATCGACATTCAACGTGTCGACATCGATTTTGGCTCGGTTCAAGTACAGTCCGGCGTTAGCGCCACCGATGGCGGTCAGGCGGTTCATCAATGGACGACGTCTTTCCCACATACGCGTCAGTCCCCAAAGGTCGTTGTCAGTCCGGGAAAACAAACCGGACTGAAGGTTTCCATTGGTGAGCACATTGAACGATTCGTCGAGGTTGATGTGCCGAACACCGTAGCCCGATCGTTGATACTCGTTGTGTCGTAACCACGAGTTGATTTCAATGTTCTTTAAGCGGGATCGGTAAACCAAGTCGTAGTTGTTGGCAACATTGGCAGGGTTGGCTTGAAAGAAAAATGGGACGACGCTTTGCCCGCGTGCCTCAATGGTCGAAGAAAGCGTATCAAAATCGTAGAACGTGAGTTCGAAACCTGAGAGGTCATCCCCCATGAACTGGACGAAATAACGAGCGTCTCCTTCGGTGAAATCGAAATCGCTGAACGACCAGTCTCTACCGTTGCTGTCAGTTGCGAAAATTGTGTTCTCTGCGCGACCTCGTTGGAGGACCAGAACGTCAAACCCAATTCGAAGCCTTAGCTTTGAATTACGATCTGCTTGTAGCGGCGACGGTGGCGCGGAGGCCGAAGGAGACTCAATCACAGATTCTGATATCGCAGGAACCGCCGTGCTCTCGACAGGCGCCGGGTCTTCCCATAACCCGCCATTGGTTGCGGGTAGAAAATAGCCATCATAGTCAATTATCGGCTTCGGACTGGTACCAAACATCGAAGCCGCAGCATCGGTCTGCGGTGCTGGAGGAGGTGAATTCTGCAGAACTTCGTTCTTCAAATCCGAAACGGATGTTGCTTTTGATTTGGAAACGACTCCTTTGAGGAAGCCATCTTTATCGACCAGTGAGTCGGCACCGAAAATTGAATTCTCTGGACCGTAAACAGGAGTCCCGGCCTCTTCTTGCCCCCATGCAGCGGCAGCGAAAAGCGTTAAAATCGCTATAACGGTGCTGAAGGTTTGCGGTCGGTTGACGGACATCGGGGTACTCCGAAGTGAAAGGATGCAGATAAGCACTACTTTCCAATCGACCCGGAAAATGAAAACCGACAGGACATCGGTATCGACCTACAAAATCAGACTTACACACAAAAGCGGACGTAAACGCAAAATCGCGATTTGCGATAGAACTGATTCCATAGTTTCTTCCGTGATAACCCGTAAACTTTGCCACCTCGAACGCCCCTATAAAGCGAATAACACGTGAACATTGTCATCCTAGGAGCCGGAACCGTGGGCTCGTCCATCGCCGAACAGCTTTGTAGCTCGCACCACAGCGTGACGGTTGTCGATCGTGACCCCGAACGAGTCAACTCGATCAATGAAAGATATGATGTTCGCGCGATCACCGGTTCGGCATCGCAGTCCAGCGTTCTGTTTCAAGCCGGAATGATTGCGGCAGATCTTTGCCTTGCAGTCACCGGTGTAGATGAAGTCAACATTGTCGCCGCCAGCATGGCCCGAAAGATGGGAGCTCGTCGTTCGGTGGCGCGAGTTTACGGCCCGGTGTTTCGCGATTTGAGCACCTTCGACTATCAAGCACATTTTGGAATTGATCGACTGCTATCACTGGAGCATTTGACGGCCATGGAATTGGCTCGTTGTATTCGTAACCCTGGTTCAGTTGTGGTGGAGCAGTTCGCTCGTGGCGGCCTTGAAGTTCAAGAGCTGATTATTGGGCAGCCCGGAAAGGTTACCCAAAGTTTGGTCCGCGAAATTAGTTTGCCGGCCAATGTTCGGCTGGGGACGATCCAGCGAGCTAATCGAATGTGGATCGCGTCGGCGGAAGATACGCTGGAAGTCGGCGATCGAGTTACGGTTTTCTCTAGGCCTGAAGACACTGCAGCGATTCGCAGCCTCTTCAATATTGAAAAGACGCCACCGAAACGCGTTGTGATTGCTGGCGGCGGAGAAACCGGACTGCACCTTGCACGGATGCTCGAACGGGAAGCCTTCAAGGTGATGCTCATCGAAAACGACAAAGATCGTTGTCAAATTTTAGCGGGCTTGCTTGAGAATACGGCGGTCGTCAATGACGATGCGACGGTTCGAGAAGTCCTCGAAGAGGAACGTGTTGAATCGGCCGACTTTTTCGTTGCCAGTACCGGAGATGATGAGTCCAACATGATGTTGAGCGTTGGTGCAAAGGATGTAGGTGCCAAGAAAGTTTTGGCTGTGATTGGGCGTCCGGACTACGGCCGAATCATTGAGCGGATTGGAATTGATGTCGCCGTAAGTGAACGGGCTGCGATGTCGAAACAGATCAGTGCTTTCCTCAATGAGGGAAATTTGCTTTCGCGAGCCAAGTTGCCCGGCGGCTTGATCAGCGTTTTGGAGGTTGAAGTCGCAGAGGGCTCTCCTGCAACAGCTGGCTCGTTGGCAGAGATTGGATTGCCGGATCGTTGTTTGGTAGCGGCGATTATCCGACAGGACGCAGTTCATGTGCCAGGGGCCGGGGATGAGATCGTTCCCAGTGATGTTGCGATTTTGATCGTCGAAGATGACGTCATCGATATGGCCGTGTCGTTCTTTGCGTAGGAGAGAGCATTATCCCTCGCTTGCGCGCTTTGAAGTTGCGCACTTTTCAGTCACGAAGTGACGACATGTATTAGCCATGGACGCAAGTCCGTGGTTAGGGTTAATGAACCGCCGCAGAGTGCCGAAGGCACGGCAGGAGCCAAACTTTGCACTACTGCAATTTTCCTGCCGTCCTTTCAGGACTGCCGATTAATGTATCAACGTTTCCATGGACTTGCGTCCATGGCTAATACATGCCGTGCTTTCAGCACTAAACAATGCAACTTCAAAGCTTCCGCATCGGGTTATGATGACCAATCGCCATAAAAGCGTGCATTGAAGCGCATTTTCGCCCTCCCTCAACGTGAAACCTTGGTTTACGATTCGGACTCGAAAACACAACATTTTTCCGGGCCAGAACCTTGTCCACTGATTTCCAATCCGTCCCCAAATCCAAAGACATCAAAGGAAGCTACTCCTTTATTAGTTTGGGATGCGCCAAAAACACCGTCGACAGCGAACGGATGATGGGCTTGCTGAAGCTCGATGGATACCAAATGGTTGCTGATCCGGTCGGCAGTGATTTTGTTATCGTCAACACATGCGGATTCATCGAGAACGCTCGTACCGAATCGTTTGCTGCCATCGATGAGATGTTGGAGCTAAAGAAAGAAGGCAAGACAAAAGGCGTTATCGTTTCCGGATGCTTGGCCGAACGACAGAAAGAACAACTTCTCGAAGATCGCCCAGAGATTGATTCTTTGGTCGGTGTCTTCGGTCGTGAAGAAATCACAAAAATTGCCGATCGGCTTATCGGCGATCTTGCAGAACAAAGAATCGTTTTCCAGCCGGCGCCGATTCGCGCTTTGCCTGACATGGATCGATTGCAGATTACGCCTCGGCACTTTGCGTATTTGAAAATTTCTGAAGGTTGCGATCGCCTCTGTACTTTCTGTGCCATTCCCAAAATGCGAGGCAAGCACGCGACGAAGCCGATGGAAAACATCATCGAGGAAGCTCAACAGCTTGCTGAAAATGGTGTTCGGGAACTGATCATCGTCGCTCAGGACACAACCTACTACGGAATGGATCTGTACGGCGAACCTCGCTTGGCTGAGTTACTGAAAAAGTTAAACGAAGTCGAAGGAATCGATTGGATTCGGCTGATGTACTTCTACCCAATGTACATCGATGAGAAATTGCTGAAAACGATTGCGGCTTGTGAAAAGATTGTGCCTTACATCGATATGCCGCTACAGCACGCGGACGACGTGATGTTGAAGCGTATGTCGCGTCGCGTGAATCAGGCTCAAATGAATGAGCAGATTGACATGATGCGAGCGTTGTTGCCGGACCTCGTGCTGCGGACAACGTTTATCACTGGTTTTCCAGGCGAAACGGAAGAACAGTTTCAAACGCTGGTTGAATTCGTTAAACGACATCGTTTTGAACGGATGGGCGTGTTCACGTATTCGTACGAGCCTGATACGCCGGCCGCCAAAATTGAGGGGCATATGGATGACGCAATCAAAGAAGATCGTCGCGCTCGATTAATGCAAGTCCAGCAAGAGATCATGTTTGAATACAATCAGTCTCAGGTTGGGCGAGTGGTTGATATTATCCTCGACCAGCCAGTCGAAGGTCAGGAGGGAGCTTGGATCGGTCGCGGATCTTGCGATGCTCCTGATGTTGATGGCGTAACATTTGTTACTGAAACCGAACACGAGCTGAAGGCAGGCCAGATCGTCGAATGTGAGATTGTTGCTTCGCAGGGATACGATCTAATTGCTGCTGCCGTTGGAAAGCCACGAGATGCGCGTCCAATCAAGCGTGGTTTGAACATTCTGCCTTCGTAACATTGTCGCTTGGCTCGCCGAGTTAATTTCGGAGAATCGAGAGACATTAAGTCCAAGATTGTGATCAATTCGCCGAATAACTAAACTTAAGGCTTACTTGAGCTTCACTTTTCTTTTCTGGTTTTGCTAAATGGCAAAAGTTCGATTTTCGTGTCCGCGTTGCCAAGCGGTGATGCAAACCAGCGATGAAAAGATCGGGTACGATATCGCCTGCCCGCAATGTAGCCATCGCTTTACGCTCATTGAACAAGGCAACGCAGGTTCACGAACTTCCGTTGATCCCGAAAGCTCGCCCGCGGCAACCGAGGAGACTCGACAATGGGTCGGCGACCCGGTTGAAGAAGAGACTGCTTATATGGCTCCCAAGCCATCTCCACAAGTTGTCCAGGCGATTCCGTCGAGCAGTTCGATCCCTCCAATTTATCAGGGGCATGCTCCAAGTTCATTTTCTTGCCCCTACTGTCACTCCAGACAGCCTCCAATTTGGAAGTCAGAAGTCTCAACCGCTGGCTGGATCACCTGCGTCCTGTTGCTTGTCACGACTTGTTTTTTCTTCTGGGTTGGGTTCCTGATTCGGGACAAATACACGGTTTGTTCATCCTGCAACGTTCGGCAGCCTAGAGCGTTTCTGTAGGAATTTTTGGGTTTGAAGTAGAAGATTGCAATTTGCAATCTAGCGACTTTAATGGAGGTTCCTCCCAACGCCGTGAAGAGTTTTTCGAATGCCGAAATTCCATTTTACGCATCGTTTTCTGGCGGGGCACCCGGATGCTCACGCGTCTCGGCTCACTTTTGAATTCGACGCAGGCAAGTGAGCCGTTGGCCGTAAGGCCTCGGGTAGCCACTAAAAGAAATGCGGGCCTTGCTTTTTGCTGTCTGAAAACTTTTCACGGCGTTGGGTTCCTCCCCTACTCTCTTTTGGCCAGTCTATGTTCGGCAAACGCGGCGTTGTAAGTCTCGCGAAGCGAAGCGAAGAAGAAAAACCTGTTTCTCAATTGCGGGAAACGCTGCTCTCGATGGGCGTCTGTTTTTCGTTCGGCGTCTTGGCGTGGTATTTGATTCGGCCACTATTCGGCTAGTGCAGCGATACCGCTAAGAATTAGGGTTGGCAATTAAGTAGCTCGTCTCTCCGAGACGATTTTCCACGTCTCGGAGAGACGTGCTACTTTGACAAGCAATCCTAAATTTGAGAAGTAACAATGCACTAGAACCTGTCGTAGCTGCGTTCGCCAGAGCGCGTAACCGACGACAGGCTTCTGGCTCTGGCGAGCTTAGCGACAGGTTACCACTGGATCATTTCTCGGTTTCCGGTCCTCGCACTTTCGTGCGCCTTGACGACGATCTGCATGGCGCTGTAGGCATCATCAGGATCCGTCGTGCGTCGAATCAGACTCGTGATGGCCCGATAAAAGCGATCGAGCATCTGTTCGCCGACAGCACGTTCCGATTCAAGCGATTCATTATGTTGTCCGGCGTCGTCGAACCAAACCAAATTTGATGGCAAGTCAATGAAAGCCATTCCGTTTTCGCAGCAAACCTGAACCGATGGCGGACGACGGAAGGAAAGTGCATCTGCCCAACGCTGCGGAATGTAATGACCGACGCTTAGCTGTGCCATCGGTCGCATGTTATTGTCGTCCGTTTGGGCAAACTCAAGATTGACCATCTGGTAGAACAAATCTTTTTGCGAATCGTGTCGATCGTGAATCGAGCTTAGCACCGATACCGGATCCGTATCAACAAGGTAACGACACCAGTCGACCAACTCCATCAGATTTCGCCAGACTAATGGGCAATGCTGGCCGCGGCGACGCCAGTCGGCTTGGCTTTCGGCGGGCATCCGCTGATGACAAAACAGAAGATGTGGCTTTCCAAGCCTCGTCGCGATAAGTTCCTTCAAACGAATCGTTGCCGGCGAATGACGGCGAGGAAGTTCAGCCATGTAAGCGATTCCAGATCCTTCGATCCGTGTTCGGATGTCCAAAGCCTGGCCTGGAGTCACGTCCAACGCCGCCGAACTGTAAACGGCTTTCCCGTGTTCACAGGCTTCGAGAATCGGCAACGATCCATACCATTGCGGCGAGAGGTACAGGATGGCGTCGATATCTTCGCGTCGGATCAAGCTGCGAAAACTGGGGATCGGAACGGCATTGAACTGTTCGGCAACGCGTTTCGCTTTCGTGTAAACTTCACAGCAAACTGCGGTTACTTCGAATCGATCCGAAAGGGCCCGGAGGGCAGGCGCATGTCGCGACTCCCATTGATCGCCCAGGCCAATCAGTCCAATTCGGAGTTTCATTTTCAGTGGGGCAGGTTTTTAACCCGCCATTTGAATAAGTTCGGCAGGCTAAAAACCTGCCCCACTAAGTTCTAAACGCCGGCCTTGGAAGACGCAATGATTCGATTCGTGGCGTTGAGAATCGCTTTGATTGAAGCTTCGACACAGTCCATCGAAACGGCGCGTCCACGATAAACTTCGCCTTCGCACTCAGTTTCAATCGTGACCTCGCCGTTGGCATCCCGCCCCAGAGTAGAACTTTGGATTTGGAATTCCTTGCAGTCCAACTGGATTCCAGTGATTTGTTGAACGGCCAGAAAAGCTGCGTCAACGACTCCCGAGCCATCGCAAACTTCGACCGATTTTTCTTCTTCACCACGCTTTAGCGTCAGCGAAATCTTCGGCGTGGATTTGTAAGTGAGCTCAACCGTGTAAGTGCCCAGCATCCATTCTCGCTCAGTCGCATCCGAAAGAATTTCGTTCTGCACCAACGCCACGATGTCGCCGTCAAAAACTTCCTTTTTGCGATCAGCGAGTTTCTTGAATTTCAGGAATACCTGTTGAAGTTGTTCTCCCGTGATGTGAAAGCCCAGTTGTTTGGCACGGTCGGCCAGAGCTGCTCTTCCACTGTGCTTGCCCAGTACTAGGTCGGTTGCCGCGAACCCAACATCTTCAGGACGCATGATTTCGTAAGTTGAACGTTCCTTCAGCATTCCGTCCTGGTGAATGCCAGCTTCATGAGCAAACGCGTTGCGGCCGACGATTGCTTTGTTGCGTTGAACTTGCATTCCAGTGACTGCCGATACCAGACGGCTGGCAGGAACAAGACGTTTCGAATCAACGCGTGTATCGCAATTGTAGAAATCGTTTCGAGTTCGCATCGCCATGACGACTTCTTCGAGCGACGCATTTCCGGCTCGTTCCCCAAGCCCGTTGATCGTGCATTCGATCTGCCCTGCCCCGGCTTGAACGGCGGCAAGACTGTTGGCGACTGCCATTCCCAAATCGTCATGACAGTGAACCGAAATGACCGCTTCATCAATGTTTGGAACACGATTCATCAGCGAAGAAATGACGTCGTGCATGTGGTTAGGAGTCGCGTAACCAACCGTGTCAGGAATGTTGACTGTCGTCGCACCGGCTTTGATGACCTCTTCGACGACTCGACAGAGGAAGTCGATTTCGGTGCGAGCTGCGTCTTCCGGTGAAAATTCGATGTTGTCGCAATAGCTCTTCGCTCTCTTCACGCCAGCAACGGCTCGATCGATAATCTCTTCGGGGCTCATCTTCAATTTGAATTCGCGATGAATCGCACTGGTCGCAAGGAAAACGTGAATTCGAGGATTCGCGGAATGTTTGAGCGCTTCCCATGCTCGATCGATGTCTTTGTCATTCGATCTGGCAAGGCCGCAAATTTCGACGCCGCGATTTCCAAGTGAGGTTGCGATCTCACGGACGGCTTCAAAGTCGCCGGGCGATGCGATCGGAAAACCGGCCTCGATGATGTCGACTCCGAGATCGATGAGCGTTTGAGCAACTTCGAGCTTCTCCTTAAGATTCATGCTGCAGCCAGGAGACTGCTCGCCGTCACGTAATGTCGTGTCAAAGATCCGGATTTGCCTTGAGTTGCTCATGCGTTTTATGCTCGGCGTCGCCAAACGTTCCTTATGAAATGAGAATGTGGATGTTTATCCAGTTCATATGCTATCGATTTGAGCCAAAAACTCAAAAGGGCTCTCAATGAATTGGTATGGTTTTGAGGCCGGAACGGGCAACGGGTTCAGGGTTTCCGAGGAATTAAGGGGCGACTTCAGATCCAAGTGGGCCAAGACGGCAAAGAGCGTTACAATATTTGCCAATGAACTGCCAATGTCTCCGCGTTAGCGAACACACGCCGAGCCGGATCCTCCCCAGAACCGATTTAAAATTATGAATTCGTCCAACAACCTTCGCTGTTTGCGTTTGATGATTTTTTGTTTGATCGCTTGCTCTGTCGGCGTTACCAGCAACGAATGTCGGGCACAACAACGGACTTGGACCGATTCTTCTGGCACCTACAAGATCGAGGCCGAATTGGTCAAGGTTTTCGATGGTGAAAAGGGACTCCAAGCCGAGCTTCTGATGGTTGATGGTAAGCGAATGGCGATCGAGGTATCAATGCTTTGCGAAGCAGACCGGTTGCTCGCCAAGAAGTTCCTCGCTGATTCGCAAAAGAAACCGGAACCGAATCCCGCGGAGACAACATCGAATGCGGAAACGACAGCGGAAACGACAGCGGAATCGACAGCGGAATCGAAATCTGAGGAGAAAGAAGACAACGCCTATCAGCCGGAGGAAGGGATCGTCAGTCGTCCAATTGGTGCTCCCTTGGCAATGGCTACAAAGAACCTGGACAATCGCAACATTACGACATTGAAGTTCGATCCTGCGTCGGCAATTCGGCTCGATCGCGAAATTCAGCGTGACGAAAAAGGCAGGCCGACTGAGAACCCGGTCTACGAAGTCAAAGTGACAGACAGGCAGCTCGAATATCTGCCTCGAAATGTCAGGTCGATCGTAGATCAGCTGATTGATCCCAAGGTTGCCGTGGATGTAAAGCGACGTGCGATCGATTCGCTCAAAAAGAAATGGCCACAGGGGCGACATCCGGGGTTATTGAACGTGATGATCAACACGTTGTCGCATGATGACAAGTTCCTTCGATTGTCTGCCCTTGATTTGCTTGCCAACCACGACAGCGACCAAAGCTTGATTTATATTTTTGCTCGGATCGACGATATTTCATTTGACGTTCGTTGGCGGACGTACGAGACCCTGACTCAATTACGCGATCCGCGAATCATTCCCGAGCTATGTGAGCGGCTTGATGGTTCGGATCGGACAAAAATTGCGGGTGTCCTGCAAGCTTTCGGCTCAACGTCGACGCCTTGGGTCCATCCTTGGATCACAGCCGATGGTGATGAAAATGTATTGCTCAATGCTTGCCAGTTGCTTGGTAAGATTGGCGATTCGAAGTCGCTTGAGGCATTGCAAAAAATTGTGGATCACGAATCGCTGCTGGTACGTTCACAAGCTGAGAATTCAATCGAACGAATTCGAAAGCGATTGACGGCACGTGCGTCAAAATCTCCTAAACGACGTTGAACCTTGACGGATCATATCAAGATAGAATAATCGCAATGCCGTCGGCCCCATTCGTCTAGCGGCCCAGGACATCGGGCTTTCCGCTCGGGAACAGAGGTTCGAATCCTTTATGGGGCACTCATTGATTTGTGTAGACAAAAAAAGGCCGCGAGCAAATACTCGCGGCCTTTTGATTTTACATCGCTGAATCTAGTTCAACAGCTGCCGTAAGCCGAAGGTGAAGAACGTTGCTGAAGCGAAGTTCAGAATCTCTTCCTGTGGCTTGAATCGAAGAATGATCGTGTCTCCGGCCTTCACCAGCATCCGTTCACGCGGATCGTTGATGGCATCATTAAGGTCGATGCGGATCGCCAATTGACGATCGCCAGGAATCGAACGAAGCAAGATCACTTCAGTAGGTTGAGCTTGCTGAACCGAACCACCAAGTCCACCGAGCGTCGACTGTCGTGCGGCACCAACGCCGACTCGGGCCAACGAGATCGCTGAAAGGATGTTCAGATCGTAGTCACGAGGTAGTGGGAATTCACCACCGCCAAGCAATCCGCTGGTGTAGTAAACGTCTGTGTCACGAGAGTCGACATAGACGATGTCGCCATCACGAAGAATAATGTCTTCCGGAAGGAAGTTCGGAATCTCGCCGGGCTTGAGCCGCAATGGAATCTTTAACGTATTGGATTCATCGTTGACCGTTGGGACAATTCCGTACGGGAACTGATCCGGTTGGTTTGTTCGATAGAACTCCGCCATCTTTGCGTCACGCTGAGCTGTTTCGAGTCGAGTTCCACGAAGCACGCGAATTTCAGCTTTCGCATTCACACCCGGGATACCACCCGTTTGTGATAGCGCGGTAAAGATGTCATTCTGGCCCGCTGGAAGTTGCAAAACGAATCCACGACTTGAAAGGTCAGTACGATCGTTGACCACCTGCTGGCTTCCGCGACCTTGGAACTGTTGGCCTCGCTGTGAAAGCGAGTTGTCCTGTCGGACCACAAACACGCGATTGGTTCGCTTACGCAACTGAGTCACGATGATTCGACCACGTTTGATAAGGATCGGAGTCGGACCTTCACGGTAGGCTCTTGTGATCAAAGCTTCTGCTTGCTGAACGGTCAGGCCACGAACGGGAATCGGATCAACGAGAGGAAGTGAAACGGTTCCGTCGTCACGAATTGGAACTGGGAAACCGATCGCCGGAGGCAGATCGCTGTTCGGGTCAGGAATCTGAACCGGAGGTGCCGATCCAAATTCACCCAACACGTTTTCAATGAACACGCCGAGAACGTCTTCTGAATCGAGCGTATAAAACTCGGGTTCATCTTGACGAAGTCGCGAATAGTCAATTGGCACTTTGTCAGCCTGTGGCTCGGCAAGGAACTGCCGTGGAACACGAGCGGCTGGAATTGTGTCGATCGGCGAAAACAGAGCCGTGCAGCCTGTGCTCGAGACGCTAACCAAGACGATGGCTAACATCATGATCAAAGTTCGCTGTCGTTCGCGGATGAATTCGGTTGAATGGCGATTCACCATCTTTGACTCCCTTAAAACTGGCCACCAATGGCCGAGCGATGCTATTGTTTATTTCGGATTGAGCCGCAGGCGAACCTGCGACCACTCGTACGTTATTTTCGGTTTACAGGCCACGCCGCAGTTCGAGACTCGAACGTGCTGCGGACAGCCATCGGCAATGGGATCTCATTCTTGGAGACGTTTGCTGATGGATCGATTTTGCGTCCTCGAACAATCGGAGGAGGCGTCACCGAACTGGTGCTTGGCGTTGAGCCTTGCACGATTGGAGGCAAAGCGGGTTTGGTAGCTTGCTTTGAAACCACAATCGGAGGAGCTGGATTCTTTCTCGCAGGAGCCTTGATGATCGGTGGAACAGAGGCCGTTTTTCTCGCGGATGAGATCACTGGCTTCGTGAGTACCGATTCAGGCTTGAATGTGCTCGGCTGTTTGGCTTTTGCCGTGACTGTCTCAAGAGGGCTTTTGACCGCGGCGTAACGCGGAGGCGTTACCGGAGTCTTACCAAGCCTCTTTGCAGTCACAGTTGTGGCGGGCCTCAACAGTTTGGCTGATGGCTGATTGACAGGCACGTCGGAAGGAAGCACGTTCGTTGCGTTCTTCTGAGTGACTGCCTGATCGATCATGCGAGAGATATGCATCTCGTGATACGAGCCAGCCTTCTCCTCTCGTGCAGCAGCGACACCAGCAGGATACGCGTCGAACCAAGTGTCGATGCACTTTGATCCTTCCGCACACTGGTATTCGTAGCCGCGATACTGCTCGGGCGGTAGAGCGGGGAGATATCCATCTCCTCCGTTACACACATCCGCGTAGCCGGCGCAGAATCCGCTTTTAAAGTGATCAGCGTACTCGCGATTACAGTTCGCGTAACGCAAGTTGTAGGCTCGCTGAGCCCACACTCGGTCACGGTAAGTGATTGCTAGTTCGTCGATGATGCCCAGCCGACGAATCGGTTGTGTGCATCCGGTCTGAATGAGTGAAGTGAAGGCCAGTGCCAGCAGCATGACTGCTGCGAAAAGGCGTCTGGAAGAGACTTCGCTTGACATGATTTCCCCCTGTTTGGAATCTGGAACGGCTCCACGTGGAGAAATTGGGCTGAAACCCAACTGTTCCAATCACCTCATCGCCATTTAAGCTGTGCGGAATTTAGCGAAGGTTGTGCCTGTGACTGTTTTCACAGAAAAAAGGATGGTCCCAGACGTGATGATTCTGGGGACGAATGGCCATTAAAAAGAGGCCGATTGGGGTGTGTGGGTTGGCGGCGGGAATTGTTCGGGCGACTTTGCCAGCAAGTGAAAGGGCGATTTAGATCCACCAATGTAAGCTGGGTGTTCTTGGCTGACTTTAGCTCAATGGCGGAGGCTCGATCGAATACGTTCAGCCAAAGTCGGCCCCTCAGCTATTCGCTCAATTTGCTTTGCTTCAAGACAGCATCTGTTTGCGATTGAGAGTACGCAGCAACTTTGCTGGCAAGTTCGGAATTGGAGAGAGCCAAGATCCTTGCGGCGAGCAAGCCAGCATTTTTTGCTCCGGCTTCACCGATTGCCAGCGTCCCAACGGGAACTCCACCAGGCATTTGCGCGATCGACAGCAGCGAGTCGATTCCATTGAGAGTCCGACTCTTGATTGGAACGCCAAGCACTGGCAGATTTGTCATCGATGCGATCATGCCAGGTAGATGGGCTGCTCCTCCGGCTCCAGCGATGATGACTTGAAATCCGTCGTCTGCTGCTGACTTGGCGAATTCGAACATTTTCTCAGGCGTTCGATGAGCCGAGACGACTTCGCAATGCGAAGAAACCCCGAGCTCCCTCAAAACGCCTCGTGCCAGTTCCATTGTTGGCCAGTCAGATTGGCTTCCCATCACGATTGCGACGGCGGGAGTTTCGTTTGCAGAATTCATTTCGGAGACTTTGGCAGCTGGAAAGATACAAAGGTCCATTCTAGTCTCTAATTTGCTAATGGAAATACGATCCCAGATTACATCCCGGTTGATCTGGACTCCGACATCCCAATTTCCCTATAGTCGCCGAATGCTCAAGTTGTTTCGTATCGCAGACTTCTGGAACCGGAAACCGTTGGAGAATCCGGCGGATCGGATCGAACGTGCGCTGCTGGATCGAACCAGACGGCTAATGGCTGGGCTTTCTGTTGATGAAGAGTTCAAGCAAGTCTCCGGTTCGTTGGTCGTCGCTCGTGGTCGCGGTAAATCGAATCGAGTTCTGTTTTGCGACAGCGTTGTCGAACCCATTCCTGATGTGATTCGAGACAACTGTTTGGAGATCGTTCAATCTGAAGCCGTTGGACCGGATTTCCGTAGCTGCATCGGCGAACTTGCAGATGTTCAGGCGAAAGTCGTCGAAAGCCTTAAACGGAAAGCCGCAAAATACGTTGATCGCATTTTGGCGATCTCAGTCACCGACCCTGGACTCTGGCAATCAGACTTCGACGGCGTTAAGCATTACACCAGTTTCTGCGATGCGACGCGACTGGCCGAAAGAACCGGTGTCAGCGTCATCGATGCGTGGCCCGACCGAGACATTGCCGTCGGTGGCAAAGGCTATCCGTTGGAGCCACTGGGTTTGTGGCTGTTGCTGACTGACCGCAACCAGCGGATCGCGCGACAAGTCAATGTGGTGGTTCGAATTGAGGAACAGACGACGGGATACGTTTTTCCTCCGTCGGATGGTTTGGATGCTGAGGTTCCGAATTTAAGTTCGGTCCAAACGCAGGGAATGGATTTGATTGATGGTTTGCAAAAAGTGCTCTCACTCGATTCGCTCTCGCCAGCGAAAGTTCGGCAATTGCTCGTGTCTGGAGTGCACTCGAAGAAATTGATCGATCAGTGGAGTCAAATCGACGCTTCAAAACCGGATTGCACAGTTAGGATGCTGGAGTCCGTAAACAATCCCGGCAATGAAACACTTTCCACCGAAGAGCTGCTCTGCACGGCGATGAATTGGATCAGCGGAAATTGCGAGGGCATGGTTCGAACGTCGCTAAGGCGATTGAAAATCGAGCATGCGCAACGTCGCGTGGATTTGAAGCATCGAATTGCCACCGCGCCTGAGCTTCGTGTTTCCAGCAAAGGCTTGCTCGATGCGTTTGACGATTCGACGCCGGATTTCAGTAAGCCCGGGAAAATTTTGATCGATGCACCAGATTTGATCGGGGACGCCTTCGTTTCCCATTTGCAAAATCAATTTCCGGACACGCAAGTCACCGGTTCGTGGCAAACGCAACTCGGCGTTGCGGCTCCGTCTCAAGACCGTGTCGATCCGCCGAGTCTGATTGCGGCGATGCTGGGATTCTTGCACGTTGATCAAATGCCAGCGAATATTCCAACGATGACCGGCGCCCGTCAACAACGGATCCTCGGGCGTTTAACTCCCGGTCGACCGAATTCGTGGCGGAACTTGCTGCGAGAAATGGCAGACCACGAACCCCCAGCGATGAAGCTAAGGGACGCCGTATAGCACCGTATAAAGCGATCTGTTTACGTAGCTCGTCTCTCCGAGACGATTTTCCACGTCTCGGAGAGACGTGCTACTTTGACAAGCAATCCTATTTGTCTAGCTTCGCTGCTCGATCGATGGCTTCCATAATCATCCGTTTCGCCACATCGGCTTCGTGAACTTTCGCCAGCTTTACCCATTTTCCGGGTTCGAGATCTTTATAGTGAGCAAAGAAGTGCTCGACTTGTTGGATCGTGATCTCCGGCAAATCGGAATAGTTGTCCACGCTGTCGTATCGACGAGTCAACTTTTTTGACGGGACGGCGATTATTTTCTCATCGTGCCCAGCGTCATCTTCCATGATCAGCACGCCAATCGGGCGGCAGTTCATCACAGCACCCGGAACGATGGCTCGGGTGTTGCAGACCAACACATCGATCGGATCTCCATCGAGCGACATTGAATGTGGAACGAACCCGTAGTTCCCAGGATAAACCATCGGTGTATAAAGGAAGCGGTCGACAAACAGCGTACCGGACGCTTTGTCCATCTCATACTTGATGGGCTGACCACCGTTGGGAACTTCGATGATGACATTCACATCGTTTGGAGGATCGTCACCGATCGCTATTTCATCGATTCTCATTGCGTCGCGACAGGGAAAGTTCAAAATCAGGGTTAAAAAGTAAACGATCGAACAAAGTTGACCAGATTGATGCCGATTCAACAACAGTATCGCCGTTGAAAAATCCTGCGATCGACTCACAATAGACCATTCATTCTCGAATCCACTTTTCGAAACACTCAGCAATGACAGATAGTCCTGGCAAGCTTCGCGCAGAAGTTAACCCCAAATTCAAATACAAGTTTCTTCTGATCGGCTTGATCGCGCTTTGCGTCGGCTTGTATCACTTTATTGATCCGATCGTCGTTTATCCAAACATGCGGCCCGTATCAGAAGCCTACGCGTCACTGCAAACGCAACTCAAAGGCGACGACGGAGCGTTGCAACGCCAATGGGCTACCATGACTAAAGAGAAAGGTTGGCCGGACGGGATTCCGAAATACTCGCCGCAAGAACTGACGACCAACACGATTTACAGTTACTTCATTGGCATTCTGTTTACTTTTGTGGCCGGCCTGCCCTGTCTGTTGACTTTCATACGCTGCCTTGGTCAGTGGATTTCAGTTGATGGTGACGGTCTTAACAACGCAAAAGGTCAGAAAGTCGCTTTCGATCAGATCCAGAAAATCGACAAATCCAAATGGGAAAAGAAAGGCATCGCCAAGCTAATCTATTCCGATGGAAGCAATGAAAAGAACTTCGTTATCGATGACTTGAAATTTGATCGAGAAATCACCGATCAGATCATGGAGCTGGTTGAGGAGAAAGTCGGCGTCGACAAAATTGAAGGTGCTCGATCTGAAGTCGAGTATCGTCTCGCTCGGGAAGAAGCCCTGCGAGCCAAAGAAGAGAAGTATCGCGAGGAAGAAGCCGAAAACGTAGACGAGAAATAACGGAGTTCACTTGGCCAGAGGCATGCTTGCAATTAGCACGGAGGGCGGAACAGGATCTGCCGGTGGTGTAGCCATCGGAATCGATGTGAATTTAATGATAGTCGCCTTTCGCTCCGCGAAAGTAGCGCCCTATGCTTCTTTCGCGGAGCGAAAGGCAACGTTCCAGTAAAATAATCTGGTCATTGGCGGTTGCGATGCTCTGCGTTGCCGATGCATAATCTCAATCAAGGAAGTGCTTGTACGGCTGGTGCCGGCCGCGGTCTTCAAAACCGTAGGGCTGCATGGAAATCATGTGGTCGGTGGGTTCGATTCCCATGCACTTCCGCCAAAACATTGTGGGGCAGGTTAAACACCTGCCCCACCGCTGCCGCACTCCAACTCCCGGCCCTGCTATGAAAGCTCTTGAACTCGTCGGACCCTCTCTCTTTGAATTGGTCGACAAAGACGTTCCGCAGCCAGCTGCCAACGAAGTTTTGATTCGAGTCAAAGCCTGCGGGATCTGTGGAAGCGACATCCATGGAGCCAACGGAAGCAGTGGACGCCGCATTCCTCCAATCGTGATGGGACACGAAGCCGCTGGCGAAATTGCCACGGTCGGAGAATCCGTTTCCAGCTACGCCGAAGGTGATCGAGTCACGTTTGACTCCATGGTTTATTGCGGCGATTGCCACTACTGTAACTTGGGTCGCACAAATCTCTGCGAGACACGACAAGTCATGGGAGTTTCCTGTGATGAATTCCGTCGTCACGGTGCGTATGCTGAATACGTCTGCGTCCCTGAACGGATCGTCTGTCCGTTGCCAGAAGGATTGTCCTTTGACCACGCCGCATTTACAGAACCGGTTGGCGTCGCCGTACATGCCGTAAATCGAGCCAACGTTAGTCCGGGGGATTCCGCGATTGTAGTCGGCGCCGGCCTAATTGGTTTGCTGGTCGTTCAGGCTCTCAAGAATGCGGGTTGCTCAACCATTATCGCACTTGATCTGGTTCCGCAGCGGTTGGACCTCGCCACTAAACTTGGCGCGACGCATGCGATGCTCGCCACGCAAGAAAACGTGGTCTCGGAAATTCACGAACTGACCGACGGACGCGGTGCGAATCACAGCTTCGAAGTCGTCGGAGCAACCAAGCCGGTTGAACTGGCGATCGACGGACTTCGTCGAGGCGGAACTTGTGTGCTCGTCGGCAACCTTGCCGCTGAAGTTACTTTCCCGCTCCAAAAAGTTGTCACGCGGGAACTCAACGTCGTTGGAACCTGCGGCATCAACGATGAAGTGCCTGAATGTGTTGAGCTCATCGCGTCAGGAAAGATTAACGTTGAGCCTCTGATTTCGGCCAGAAGTTCGTTGGACGAAGCCGCGGATTGGTTCGCGAAGCTGGAGGCTGGCGATCAGCCGTGGTTGAAAGTCCTCGTTTGCCCGTAAGGTTCATGTTGGGCTGCTGCAAGGCTCCGTCATTCGCGCTGAGGTGGCATAAGCCTCTGGCTTGTGATCGTATTTAGTGCTGAAAGCACGGCATGTTGTAGCCATGGACGCAAGTCCATGGAAACGTTAAAGCATTTATCGGAAGTCCTGAAAGGACGGCAGGAAAATTGCGGTAAAAGCAAAGCTTGGCTCCTGCCGTGCCTTCGGCACTCTGCGGAAAATCGTAACTCGACGCGTAAGTTTTGAAGTTGCTCTATGTCGGCCCATCCCGAAGGGATTCAAGCTATAAGCCGGTGATAAGCGCAGCGCCATCACCGGATTCGGTCGCAAGCAAACATGATCCCGAAGGGATCACAGCGGGCGTTTGCTGCGATCCCTTCAGGATCGAATCGTGCATCCTTCGGGGTCCGGAGGTGGTCGCTACGCTCGACCTCCGGCTAATGGCTGAAATTCCTTCGGAATAAAAATGCGGGCAACTTCAAAACTCACGCGTCCGGTTAGCATTTGCACGTTCAAATCAAATCCATGCCACTGCCCCTACGCAGCCTTTTTCAAAACCGGCTTCGCCGCCATTCGAAACATCACTTTCGCCACCCACCATACGGCAAGCAAACCGAACACACCGGTCAGGAACAAGACTGTTCTGCTAATCATCATCGGCTCTTCGGTTTCCGTCAGTGATGGCTGTTCGTAGTACTTCTTGCTGAATTCCGCATCAACGTTTTTGCCTTCCTCAATCCATCGCTGCTCATCGTCGCAAACCTGTTGATACCAGTGATCCGCTTCTGCCAATTCGTCCTTGAACGAAGACTCGACCAGAACAAGCGGAATCCTTTTGTCTTCGTTGGGCATAGCGGTCTGCCAACCAAGACTCATCTGCGCCGCCATGCGGAGCCTTTTTTGTTCTTCGGGATCATCAGCCTCGTAGGACGCTTTCAACAAAGCGCGACAGGCGAGTCGATGCGACGAATCGCCAGTGGCCCTAGACAACAGCAATTCGCCAAGAGCTTCCAGTAGAACAGGTGAGTCATGATTTCCGAATCGCATCATGCCCGTGATGCCCTTAATCGCGCTCTGGATCTCTTGCTCTTTTTCTTCCGCAGTTGGCTTCGTGGTTTTGAATTTCTGTTCAAGGATAAATTTTGGAAACGTCAGCAAACGTCGAGCCTTTAATTCACCTGCGGATTTAAGTCGCTTTCGTTCAAGCAGATATTCGACCAGCAACATTTGATATTCTTCACGGCCGAAGTGTGCTTCTGGATTGATGACCAACGCACGTTTGATTTCGTAGAGCCCTTTTTCGAGTTCGCCTGCGTGAATGTAGAACGTCCCCAAGTTGGCGGCCGTTTCATATCGGTCTGGATTCTTCTCTTTCGATTCCAGTGCCAATTCGATAGCACGTTCGCGGTTGCCGGTCTTGTCGTAAGCAACCGACAAGTCATCCAGTAATTTTGGATCGTCCGGATCGGATTTGCGCCTTTCCTCACGATCTTGGATGCGCCATTGATAGTACGCTTCTGAGTGTCGCAGGAATTTCCCGGTGATCAGTTCCAGCGTCCCGGGAAATTTACGACGCTCCATCGCGAGCGTGTCATAGTCCCACAGGCACGCAATGGCTGGCTGCACGACGATCAGAATAATTAAAACAGTGACTAACGGCTTTTTCATTGTTGCAACCTGATTTAAGACTCGGTGGCAAGAAGATAATTTACTTGAGCCCGCAATGCGAATGGGGTTTGGAGTGGCAGTCGCTTTCGTGATTCCATCTTAATTGATACAAAAGGGGACTTCAAGCAGATCCAAAAGTGCCCTCTTTATCTTTGCGGCAAAGAACGCGATGGAAATCGACAAGTCAAAAGTATTCAACGTCCCGAACAAGCTGTCAGCGGCGAGGCTTGTGCTTTCGATCATCGTTTGCGCTTTGATCCCGCTGGAATTTTATTGGTCGGCGCTGGTGTTGTTCTTGATCGCAGCGGGAACCGATTGGCTCGACGGCTGGTACGCTCGTAAATACGACATGGTCACGAAACTCGGTCGAGTCCTCGATCCGTTTTGTGACAAAGTTCTGATTTGCGGAACGTTTATTCTGATCGCGGTTGAAATGGATGGTCCCGCGTTTCCGTGGTGGGCAAAGATCGCCGGTTGGATGGCAGTCGTCGTTGTGGCACGTGAACTTCTGGTGACCGTACTTCGATCAATGATCGAAGGCGCCGGGGGAGACTTTTCTGCGAAGATGGCCGGCAAGATCAAAATGTGGTTTCAGTGCATCGTTGTCGGGGCGAGTTTGCTTGCGTTGGCAATGGCAGCTGGCGAAGAAAACAAAGCTCCGACTTGGTTGCTGATCACGATCGGCGTATCGGCTTGGGTTGCCGTGATTTCGACTCTGCAGTCCGGGTGGAACTACGTCGTCGCGGCGAGTGGATTCGTGCTCGATCAGGTTGAAGACTAAGGTGGTATAGGCCTCTGGCCTGTGTTTGCATTTCGTGAGTGCGTCTTCTGAACAAGAGGAAACGAAGGCAACAGAGTGCGTCACGGGAATCGCGGAGTCATTTTATTTGGCCACAGATGCACACAGATTTGCACAGATGTTCAACCGGCTGTTGGGCTGGTATTTCAAACACTCCAGCCTCGATCCAATGGCCAACGTCTTTTGTTAACAGGAGGAAACACAGGCAACAGAGCATTCCCGACAACTGAACTCCGTTTCCTCTGTTACCTCCTGTTCCAAAACATGCGCTGAAAAACATCCGCATCTCCGCCATCCAACATCTGTGCAAATCCGCGTTCATCTGTGGCTCAAAAACTCCGTTGCCTCCGCGTCTCCGCGTTTAAACACAGCCGGTCAAAATGCACCAGCAAAACACGGTTCCGTACGACCGCAAACATTCTCGAAAACATACAGTATCTAATTATTGACACAGTCCAGAATCAGGTGTAAAACACCAGCATGTCGAACGATCCAGCGAAACTTTTACGTGAAAAAGGCCTTCAAGTCACGGCTCAGCGTGTCGCTGTGCTCAAAGCTGTGTCGGCCAATCCGCATTCGACGGCGGACGAAGTTGCGGTCGTGGTGCGCGGTGAAATTGGTGCGATCTCGCGGCAAGCCGTTTACGACGCACTCGCGATCCTTTCAGAGAAAATGTTGATTCGACGGATTCAGCCGGCCGGATCTTCAGCACTCTACGAAGATCGAGTCGGTGACAACCACCATCACGTCATCTGTCGCACTTGCGGCAAAACTGCGGATGTGGATTGCGCGAAGGGCTCTGCCCCTTGCCTTAAAGCGTCGAACAATGCTGGATTCGTAATCGACGAAGCGGAAGTCATCTATTGGGGAACTTGCCCCGATTGTGCTTCGAAATCATAACCCGAAGCGTTAGCGAGTTGCTGCTGTTACCTCGCTAACGCGTCGGGTTGAGAATTCGACCAAAGAAAAATCAAAAGGTCCAATTTGGACACAAACCTTTCAAACCCTTGGAGAGAATTATGTTAGCTCATCGATGGACTTCATTTTGGGCGATTGCCGTTGCGGCAGGATGCCTAGCCGGAGCCAGCGGAGAAATGCTGGCTCAAGACACAACGAACGCGGACGTCAGCAAAGTCGCTCACAACGACCACGCCCCGCACGCCACCAAAGAAATGCCAGCCGGAGCAACCTGCCCCGTCACTGGCAAGACTTACACTTCAGCCGAATTGGCATCGATGTCCGGTCACGGAGCGATGCCACCTAAGGCAGCCGCAGCTCCCGCAAAAGCAACCGCTCCTGAAGACGTCGCGTACTCCAACCGCGACTGGTGGCCGAATCAGCTTCGTCTGGACGTGCTTCATCAGAATGCACCAAGCTCCAATCCAATGGGCGCTGATTTCGATTACGCGGCCGCCTTCGAAAAACTCGACCTCAAAGCCGTCAAGAAAGACATCGAATCCGTCCTGACGACTTCACAAGAATGGTGGCCAGCCGACTACGGTCACTACGGTCCGTTCATGATTCGCCTAGCTTGGCACAGTGCCGGAACTTACCGCACGACAGACGGTCGCGGCGGAGCATCTTCTGGAACGATTCGATTCGCACCGCTCAACAGCTGGCCGGACAACGGAAACCTCGACAAGGCTCGTCGGTTGCTGTGGCCAATCAAGAAAAAATACGGCGCGAGCCTTTCATGGGCTGACTTGATGATCCTGACCGGAAACGTGGCGCTTGAGTCGATGGGATTCGAGACCATGGGTTTCGCTGGCGGACGCGTTGACGTTTACGAGCCGGAATCAGAAATCTACTGGGGTCCGGAAAGCGAATGGCTTGCCGACAATCGATACTCTGGCGATCGTCAGCTCGAAAATCCGCTGGCCGCCGTTCAGATGGGTTTGATCTACGTCAATCCACAAGGTCCCAACGGCAAGCCCGATCCACTTGCGGCCGCTCGTGACATTCGCGAAACGTTTGCTCGCATGGCGATGAACGATGAAGAAACCGTCGCTCTGATCGCCGGCGGTCACACGTTCGGCAAAGCCCACGGTGCTGCTGATCCTGGCGAATACGTTGGCGTCGAGCCCGAAGCGGCTGGCGTTGAACAGCAAGGCTTCGGCTGGAAGAACAAGTTCGGAAAAGGCAGCGGAGCCGACACGATCACCAGCGGCCTCGAAGGTGCTTGGACTTCAACTCCGGCTCAATGGTCAAACGGATACTTCGACAACATGTTCGACTACGAGTGGGAGCAAACGAAGAGCCCTGCTGGTGCGATCCAATGGGTTCCGAAAGACGGTGGCGGCGAAGGAACCGTTCCTGACGCTCACGATCCAAAGAAAACTCACCAACCGATCATGTTCACAACGGACTTGGCGTTGAAGATGGATCCAGCTTACGGCCCGATTTCAAAGCGTTTCCACGAGAACCCGGACCAGTTCGCGAAAGCATTCGCTTCCGCCTGGTACAAGCTGACTCATCGCGACATGGGACCACACATTCTTTGCCTTGGCCCGGAAGTAGCCGATCCACAAATTTGGCAGGATCAGGTTCCAGCCGTCGACTACGAATTGATCGGCGACGCGGACATCAAAGCTCTGAAAGGTCAGATCCTTGATTCGGGCCTTTCGGTTTCGCAGCTGGTTTCAACCGCTTGGGCATCGGCATCAACCTTCCGCAGCACCGACAAACGTGGCGGTGCCAATGGAGCCCGTATTCGATTGGCTCCGCAGAAGGATTGGGCCGTCAACCAACCGGATGAGTTGGCGAAAGTGATCTCGAAGCTGGAAGAAATCCAAAGCGGTTTCGGCAAGAAAGTTTCGCTGGCTGACTTGATCGTGCTTGGCGGCTGTGCGGCGATTGAAAAAGCTGCCAAAGACGCCGGTCACGACATCGAAGTTCCTTTCACGCCAGGCCGCGGCGACACAACGGACGAGCTTACGGACGCGAATTCGTTTGCTGTCCTTGAGCCGAAAGTTGACGGTTTCCGCAACTACATGACGGACTACGGTCAGCGTCGTCGCCCGGAAGAGATGCTTGTCGATCGAGCCCATCATCTTTCGTTGTCGGCTCCCGAGATGACGGTTCTAGTCGGCGGCCTTCGCGTCCTCGATTCAAACTTCGGCAACTCGGCTGCTGGTTTGTTCACTGATCGTCCTGGCGTGTTGAGCAACGATTTCTTCGTCAACTTGTTGGACGTTGGAACGATTTGGAAGAAGTCTTCCGAGGGCGACCACATGTACGAGGGTCTTGATCGCGACACTGGCGACGTTCGTTGGGTGGGAACCGGAGTCGACCTCGTCTTCGGCTCGAATTCACAGCTACGAGCATTGTCTGAAGTTTACGCCAGCGAAGATTCAGGCGACAAGTTCGTGACTGACTTCGTCAAAGCCTGGGACAAGGTAATGAACCTCGACCGCTTCGATTTGAAGTAGCGCTTTCGAAAAGAAACTGAATGAAGCCAGGCCGCGAGATTTCTCGCGGCCTATTTTTTGGCTGCCACTTCGAGCCGCATCAATCTTCGGGCGAATTCGATGCGTTGGTAAATCTTGTGGGAGTTGTCTGGGAGCATTCATTCCAAACAAAGCTCTGCCAAGAAGTTGCAGGACTTCGGCGTATTGGGCCGGGACGTTTTCGCCAATTAGATGTAAACTTGCCAGAAAACTCTCCAACGTTTTCAATACTTGGTAGTTTCGGACGAATAGTCTGCAGCAAACGGATGAACAGTAAAACTGGAAACAAATGGTGAAACGCAAATACGGCACAATTCGCAGAAGAATTACCGGTGGATTTTTTGGATTGACCTGTGCATCAATCGTTCTAATTGCAGTTCTGCTTCTCAGTAATTATTTGTCCCTCTCCGGAAGCTCAGGCGGCGGAGCAGCGGAATACGATAGTCTGAATGGACTTACCCGAATTGCCGCGATTCAAGCAGAATTTGGTCAATGCTCAACTGCGTTTGAAACTTTAAGGGGAATAGAGCCGAGTGTGAAACGTTTGCAATGCACTACGATGTTTTTTGGATCTGTATCCCCACCCGATCAAAACATCTCAGAGTTTCTCGAATGCGCTATAGTCGCAAAGAAAGAGCTCTTCTCGATGGACCTGTCCGTTGAAACCTGCAATTGCCCAGACTGTATTTTTGTGCCGGCTTCAGTTGCTTATTCCCAGTTGCCACCAAATGGAGAAGTGCATCGCCTTAAAGCCGACTTTCTCTTGAATCTTGCAATTCTTCAAGGACGCAAAGATCTACATGAAGAAGCGAAACTGAGCCTTGCTTCCGCGTTAAAACATCAAAATCAATATGAAGCTGCACGCAAGAAATTCAATGCAGAACTAGATAGAGTGAATTCAATTTTGGAATCCAAGAGGCAATCAAAGCAATTCTGGTGGAGGATAGTCTCTGGTTGTTGGGTATTTATCCTGGGGCCGTTGATTGGAGCTCTGTGCAATGGTGCGTTTCTCAAGAAGGCTGAATCTCTGGGCACTAAAATGACGGAACGTTCAAAAAACGATTCAAGTGCTCAATCGGTACGTGGATCGACTGACGACACATCGTTTTCCGCGGCAGAAGAAGAATTGGTTGCCGCTGAACAACTGCTTCCGGAAAGAAAAGGTTCCGCGGACCTTTAACGTCCCGGCGGACCTTTACCGTCCCGCATTGAAAAACCGGTGACTGCCTTGGTACACCGACCGAAGCAACCAGACTCCCGTAGGACAACTTTCACTCAGCGTTTCAGACCGTTGCGTGCTTCTTTTACGCTATTAATCCTGCGAGCCCGGAGGGCGAAAGATCCCTGCCGGTGGCGTCAGCCACCGGAAACATGTCAAAATGCCTCAAAGCCCGGAGGGCGACACATCCGACACATCCGTCAACAATGTGTCGCCCTCTGGGCTTGAGTGTCAACACAGCCAATGTCCGGTGGCTGACGCCACCGGCAAAGATGTACCGCCCTCCGGGCTAAGCGATAATGCCAACAACCACATCGACCGAAGCAACCGGATTCCTTTAGGTCAACTTTCGCTCAGCGTGTCAGACCGGTGCGTGCATATTTTGAGCTATTAATCCTGCGAGCCCGGAGGGCGAAAGATCCTTGCCGGTGGCGTCAGCCACCGGAAACAAGCAAAATATCTCAAAGCCCAGAGGGCGACACATCCGCCATCAAAAAGGAAAACTGATCGTCATGGCATCACATCAACAACTTCTTTACCACATCGTTTTCAGTACAAAAGAGCGGCGACCTTTATTACGTGAAGATGATTTCAGGGATGGCGTGTGGCGTTACATGGCTGGGGTCGCAAGCAACTTGCAGGGCCATGCTCTGCGGATCGGAGGCTACTATGACCATGCTCATCTGCTCCTTCGAATTCCCGCCAAAATTGCCGTTGCTGATTTTGTGCGACAGCTCAAGGCGAACACCAGCAAGCACATCAATGAAAAACGTGGCTCGCGTTTGAAGTTTCATTGGCAGGATGGCTACGGCGCGTTCACGGTAAGTCCCTCCAAAGTAAATGCCGTGTCGGCATACATCGACGGCCAAGTGGAACACCATCGCAAAAGAACATTTCAGGAAGAGTACTTGAAGATGCTTGCCGATCATGAGGTTGACTATGATCCAAAGTACCTGTGGGAGTAACGCTATCAATGTGTCGCCCTCCGGGCTTGAG
>CALLUY010000124.1 GCA_938010615.1 uncultured Pirellulaceae bacterium
ATCGCCAATCGCAAGTTCAATCGTTGCGGTTTCGCCGGCTTGAATTGTGCCAGCGAGTGCAACGGTGTATTTCGCAACCGCACCTTCGCCAACCGTCGCGTCGCCTGAGATACTCCACGTCGCCGTGTCGTTGTCGGTAATCGTGGTCGTGACAATGTTTGAGCCAACAGCAATCATACTGCCCGTCGTCGATCCGGAATTCGCAATTGAGACGCGATAGTCTTCGTCGCCTTCGATCGTTGTATCGTCAGTCGCACTAAGACCAATGATCAAGTCCGCCATCGGATTTCCGTCGCCTGTATAAGTTAGCGTCGTGCCATCGAAAGCCAGATCACTTCGTCCCAAAATCGCTGCATTGACGGCAGCCACGAAGTTTGCGTAGTCCGATGACGTCGTGTCAATATCGGCCAAACCAAGTTCAATCGTCGCCGTTTCGCCGGCTTGAAGCGTTCCTGCCAGAGCAACCGTGTACTGAGCCGTTGCACCTTCGGCAACAATCGGATCTCCGGTGATGCTCCAGGTTGCCGTGTCGTTATCGGTGATCGTCGTGGTTACGGTTGTCGCTGGCCCAACGGCGATATCGCTGCCAGTCGTTGATACCGGATTCGAAATTGAAACCGTGTAGTCTTCGTCACCTTCGATGATTGGGTCATCAATCGCGAAAATATTGAGCACCAAATTACCCATCGGTGCGCCGTGACCGGTGAATGTCACCGTAACACCATCGAATGCCAAATCAGGACGTGGAGCAACCGCCGCGTTGACCGCCGCCACGAAATTGATGTAGTCCGCGGAGCTTGTATCGACGTCGGCTAAGCCAAGATCAATCGACGCTGTTTCGCCGGCTTGCAGAACGCCCGACAGAGTAACGGTGTACTGCGCGGTGGCGCCTTCTGGAACCACCGTGTCTCCGGTGATCGCCCAAATCGCATTGTCATTGTCAGTGATTGTGGTCGTGACGGCTGTCGATCCACCGAGCCCAACATCGGCTCCTGTTGTCGAACCCGGATTCGAAATCGAAACGGTATAGTCTTCATCGCCTTCCACAACCGTATCATCAATCGCATCGAGATCAATGATCAAGTCCGCCATCGGCAAACCATCGCCCGTGTAAGTCAAGGTCGTGCCATCAAACGCCAAATCGCTGCGCCCCGATATCGCGGCATTGACCGCCGCCACGAAGTTTGCGTAGTCGCTCGAAGTTGTGTCAACATCGGCAAGGCCGAGATCGATCGTCGACGTTTCACCGGACTGCAAAGTTCCGCTCAACGTCACGGTGTACTCGGCTGAGGCTCCCTCGCCAACCGTCGTGTCACCGGTGATCTCCCACTGTGATGAATCGTTGTCGATGATCGTCGTCAACGCCAAGTTTTGCGTCGACGAAATCGAAGGCGACAAACCTGTCGTACTTCTAGGGTTCGAGATCAATGCATTGAATCGCTCGTCACCTTCAACGACCGTGTCATTGACCGTATCGAGAGTGATTTGCAGATCGTTCATCGGACCAGTGCCGTCGCTGGTAAACGTGAGGAACGTTCCATCCCAGGCAAGCGAACCACTGTTGGTTGCGTTCGCGTTGTAGGCCGCAACGGCATTGGCAACTGTGGGCGAAAACAAATCGTAGTCAGCAGCAACGGTTTCGATGTCGCTCAAGCCAAATTGTACCGAGGTCATTTCACCAGCTTGGAGATTTCCACTCAAACCAAGCGTAAAATTCGTGCCTGCCCCTTCGTTGACGATTCCGCCGCCAACCAAAGACCACTCGCCGCCCGGCTCCGCTGGCCCGCCGTCTCCGTCGGTGTCATTGATCGTGGTAACAACGATATTTTGAAGCGCATCGATTCCAGCGGTGACGCCTGAAGTACTGCCGGCGTTGGTCAGGCTGACATCGTAGACTTCCGGACCCTCAAGGAATGCATCGTCGATCGCTCCGAGGTCAATCACAAGACCTGTTAGCTCATCTCCATCAACGGCAGCGGTAAAGGTAAGCGTCGTGCCATCCCAACTGACCGATCCCGGATTGCTCCCTGAGTTGTAGTTCGTCACCGCGGCAGCAACGGCAGCGCTAAATCCTGCATAGTCAGCGCTGTTGGTGTCTGTATCTCCGACCAGAAGATCGACGGTCGCGTTTTCGCCAGCTCCCAAACCTCCGGTTGTCGTCACGGTATAGGTTGCCGTGCCTCCTTCATCGACTGTCGTGTCACCAACAATTTCGAAAGTCAAATCGTCAGCTCCAGCGCCAATCGTGTCGTCGATCGTGGTGACCGCGTCATCCTGAGTCGCATCGATCGATGTTGCCGCTCCGGTTGAGCTGTTGGCATTGGTAAGAGCGATCACAAAATCTTCGGTGCCTTCGGCGAAAGCATCGTTGATCGTGCCAAGCGAGATCGATACGCTCGCCATTGCTCCAGTGCCATCGCTGGTAAACTCAAACGTAGTCCCGTTCCAATTGACTGATCCGGGTCCAACGTAAGAGGCTGCTGCCGCGCTCATGGCCGCATTGAAGCTCGCATAGTCACCGCTGACTGTGTCGATGTCCGTGATTCCAAGTTCAACCGAAACGGTTTCGCCAGCTTGCAGCACGCCGCCAAGTGAAAGCGTATAGGCTCCCGGCGTTCCTTCAGGAACGGTTTGATCAACGCCAAGTGACCAGACAGCTTCTTCGAGAACTCCGCCGTCACCAACGGTGTCGTCGATCGTTGTCGTGACCAAGTTTCGGGCGGGGTCAATGCTGGATGCCGCTCCGGTTGTACTGGCTGAATTTGAAAGCAGAACCTGGTATCGCTCTGGCCCTTCGATGAATGCGTCATCAGCGGCGCCCAAATTGATAACCAGATCCACCATCGGATTGCCGGTTCCGGTCGCAGTTAACTGACCCGTCGCAACGTCGAAGCTCAGGTCGGTCCGAGCCCCGATCGCTGTCTGAACTGCCGTCACAAAATTTGCGTAGTCGGCCGAACTCGTTTCCAGATTGGCGATGTCCAGTTGAACAATCGCGTTTTCGCCAGCTTGTAAAACGCCATCAAGCTCGATGGTGTACTGTGCGGTTCCGCCTTCATCAACCGACGTATCACCGACGATACTCCACTGGACCGCATCATTGTCAATAATCGTTGTCGTCACGGAGGCAGGGCTTGTGATTCCAAGACTTACGCCTGACGTTGATGCCGGATTCGCAATGGCAACTGCATAGTCTTCGTTGCCTTCGGTCAACATGTCGTCGATCGCGGCCACATCAATCACCAAGTCCGTCATCGGCATGCCGTCGCCAGTGTAAGTCAATGTCGTGCCATCAAATGACAAATCACTGCGTCCTGCGATCGCCGTGTTCACTGCGGCAACAAAGTTGGCATAGTCAGCCGAAGTCGTATCAACATCGGCTAGGCCAAGATCAATCGTTGCAACTTCTCCCACCTGCAACGTTCCAGCGAGAGCGACCGTGTACTGAGCCGTCGCACCTTCAGCAACCGTCGGATCACCTGTGATACTCCACGCCGCGCTGTCGTTGTCGATGATCGTTGTCGTGGCTGAGACAACTCCTGCCCCAACATCGCCGCCTGTTGTTGATGCCGGATTCGAAATCGATACGGTATAGTCTTCGACGCCTTCGATGAGAACGTCATCGATAGCCGCCAAGTCAATGGTGAGCTGCGCGAACGGATTGCCATCACCAGTGTAAGTCAACGTTGTGCCGTCAAAAGCCAGATCGCTTCGACCTGTAATCGCCGTGTTCACTGCTGCAACGAAGTTGGCGTAATCAGCTGAGGTCGTATCAACATCGGCAAGGCCAAGGTCGATTGTCGCTGTCTCACCAGACTGCAAGGTTCCAGAAAGGAACAGGTTGTACTGAGCCGTCGCACCTTCACCAACAGTTGGGCTACCGAAGATATCCCACGTCGCCGTGTCGTTGTCCGTGATCGTTGTCGTCACAGACGTAACGCCAGCGGTTACATCACCACCTGTTGTTGATGCCGGATTCGAAATCGACACCGTATAGTCTTCGTCGCCTTCGATGAGAACGTCATCGATGGCCGCCAAGTCAATCGTAAGCTGAGCGAACGGATTGCCGTCGCCAGTGTAAGTCAACGTTGTGCCATCAAATGCCAGATCACTGCGACCCGCGATCGCCGTGTTCACTGCCGCAACGAAGTTGGCGTAGTCAGCCGAAGTCGTATCAACATCACTCAGCCCAAGGTCGATCGTTGCCGTCTCGCCAGCCTGCAAAGTTCCAGAAAGGAACAGGTTATATTGAGCCGTACCGCCTTCACCGACAGTTGGACTACCGAAGATATCCCACGTCGCTGTGTCGTTGTCCGTGATCGTTGTCGTCACAGACGTAACGCCAGCTGTTACATCGCCACCCGTTGTCGATGCCGGATTTGAAATCGATACCGTATAGTCTTCGTCGCCTTCGATGAATCCGTCATCGGTCGCGGCCAAGTCAATCGTGAGCTGAGCGAATGGGTTGCCATCACCGGTGTAAGTCAACGTTGTGCCGTCAAATGCCAAATCACTGCGACCTGTGATCGCCGTGTTCACTGCTGCAACGAAGTTGGCGTAATCCGTGGAACTCGTATCGACATCACTCAGCCCAAGGTCGATCGTCGCCGTCTCGCCATTCTGCATCGTTCCGGCAAGGTCGACCATATACTGAGCCGTCGCGCCTTCGCCAACGACCGGATCACCGCTGATGCTCCAAGTCGCAGTGTCGTTGTCTGTGATCGTTGTTGTTACGGAAACCGATCCGCCAACCGCAACATCGCTTCCCGTTGTCGACGCCGGATTCGAAATCGACACCGTGTAATCTTCATCCCCCTCGACAATCGTGTCATCGATCGCACCAAGATCAATCACCAGATCCATCATCGGCATTCCGTCGCCGGTAAACGTCAACGTGGTTCCATCGAAAGCCAAATCACTGCGTGCGGAAACCGCCACGTTCACTGCCGCCACGAAGCCCGCATAGTCTGCAGAGGTTGTATCAACATTGGCAAGGCCAAGATCAATCGTCGCCGTTTCGTTTGTTTGAATCGTTCCGGCCAAGGCCACCGTGTACTCAGCCGACGCGCCTTCGCCAACAGTCACATCCCCAGTGATGCTCCAAGTTGTCGTATCGTTATCTGTAATCGTTGTCGTCACAGAACTCGTTCCGTCAATCGCGACGCTTGCTCCCGTCGTCGAACCTGCTGAAGAAATCGAAACCGTGTAGTCTTCATCACCTTCCACGATCGTGTCGTCGATGGCCATGAGATCGATCACCAAATCCGACATCGCATCGCCGTCATTCGCCGACGTGAAAGTCAAAGTCGTCCCGTCGAAGGCCAACGTTCCACTTCCAGCATAGCCCGCGACGGCCGCGTTGACCGCAGCAACGAAACTCGCGTAGTCAGCACTGGTCGTATCCACATCTGCAGCGACGAGGTTCACTTCAGCCACTTCTCCAGCACCGAAAATTCCGGCAAGCCCCACCGAATACTGCGCAACGTTTCCTTCGCCGACCGTCGTGTCTCCAGAGATCGACCAAGTTGCCTGATCCGGTCCAAGCCCGACGTCGACGGTGTCGTTGATCGTCGTCGTGACGGTAAAGTCCGTCGCCGAAACAGTCGATCCGCCCGTCGTCGAACCAGGATTGCTCAGCCCAATTGAATATTGCTCCGGGCCTTCGACCAACGCGTCGTTGACGATCGAAAGATCGATCACAATTGGAGGCATGGATGCACCATCGCCAATCGCCGTGAACGTTATCGTGCCTGTCACCGGATCGTAAACGATGTTTGGATTGCTGCTGATCGCCGCGGCAATCGCGGCATGGATATCCGCATGATCGTTGGGATTGGTCGTCAAGTCAGTCAATTCGATTTCTACGGTCGCCGATTCGCTGGCTCCAAGTGCACCGTTCAACGTAACGGTGTACTGAGCAATCGCCGCTTCGTCAGCCGTAACCGGACCCGTGATTGCCCACTCTGGTGGAGTCGTCAAATCATTGATGGTTGTGTTAACCAAGTCAGCCGCAGCATCAACCGCAACCGCAGCTCCCGTTGTCGAAGCAGGACTACTGAGTCCGATTTCGAAGTTTTCTGGTCCTTCCGAGACCGCGTCAGTCGCCAAACCGAGATTGATTACAAGATCCGTCATCGTCGCTCCGTCAGACGGCGCGATGTAAGTCAGCGTTCCCGTTCCACTATTGAACGTCACGTCCGGATTGGCAGCTGCAGCGGCAGTCACCGCCGCCACGATCGAAGCATGGTCACTGCTGTTAGTTGTCAGATCGTTCAAGTCAATCACAACCGAAGCCGACTCTCCATCGCCGAGTGCTCCGGCGAGCGAAACCGTGTACGTCGCCGTTGTGCCTTCGTCGCCGGCAGTCGGTCCCGCGATCGACCACGTAGCTACATCCGGAGTTCCGCCGATGCCCATTGTGTCGTTAATGGTCGTTGTCACACTGTCATCCGTTGTCGAAACGGAAACATTGATTCCGACGGGACCGGCAGCGTTACTTAAGTCGACGGTGAAAGTTTCGGTACCTTCCACGATGGCGTCGTCTTGCAGTTGCAAGTCAATCACCAGGTCCGTCATCGCATCGCCATCGGCGGTTGCAGTGAAAGTCAACGTCGTGCCATCGAAAGCCAACGTTCCTGGACCAGCGTATGCAGCGACCGCAGTGTTGACAGCCGTCACAAAGTTCGCGTAGTCCGCCGAGTTCGTGTCGACATCGCTGAGCGTCAAATCAACTTCCGCTGAATTCCCTGCCCCGAAAGACTGAGACAAGGCAATGGTGTACTGAACCGTGTCACCTTCATCCCCCGCATTGTCCACACCGATCGACCACTCGGCAGCGGTTGTGTCCGAGATGATGGTCGTCGTCACTGTGTCCACAGGATCGATCGCCACACAAGCACCCGTCGTGCTCGCGGCGTTCGATATCTGAATCGAATAGTCTTCTGGAACTTCGAGGAAGCCGTCGCTGACTGCAGTGACTTGAATATCCAAGTCACCCATCGGCCCATTTCCGGTACTGGTAAAAGTCAGTGTTGTGCCGTCCCACGCCAACGAACCAGGCTGGCCGCTGGCGTTGTAAGCCGCAACCGCATTGGCAACATCGGTGCTGAACGTTGAAAGATCCGCCGCGACAGTATCCACATTCGACAGTGCGATTTCCACCGTAGCGATTTCGCCAACTTGCATCGCTGCGTCAATCGTGACCGTATAAGTCGTCACTTGCGATTCATTGACCGATGTCGCGCCGGCGATCGACCAAGTGGCTTTGTCCAGCGACGTTCCAGCCGCATCGATCGTGTCCTGAATTTGAGTCGTCACAGAATTGTCGACAGCATCGATGGCAATGGTAGCTCCTGTTGAGCTGCTCTCTGCTGCGATAGAGACCGTATAGTCTTCGACTCCTTCTACAACCGCATCGTTGATGGCCATCAAGTCAATCGCCAACGGATTCATGGCTCCCGTTCCATCGCTGGTGAACGTTAGCGTTGTGCCGTCCCAAGCCAATGAACCTGGTCCCGAATACGCGCTGACCGCCGAAGCCACTGCGGCATTGAACGAAGCATAGTCAGCGATTGCCGTTGTATTGTTGCCAATCGAAAGCTCAACCGAAGCCGATTCTCCGGACTGAAGCGTACCGTCGAGGTTCAAGGTATAAGTCGCGTTTGCCCCTTCGTTAACCGTTGAGGCTCCCGTCAAATCCCAAGTTGCCTCATCGTCATCCGCGATGATGACGGAATCGATGTCGTTACTCAGATCGATCGCAATCTGCGGATCTCCTGATGTAATCGAAGTCAACATCACAATCACGTCTTCGTTGCCTTCAATGACAACATCATCGCTGACCGTCACATCAATCGTGGCCGAAGTTTGCCCCGCCGGGATCGTGACCGTTCCTGAAATGACCGAATAGTCACCACCGTTGGTTGCAGATCCTGCCACCGAGTAGGCAATCACTGTCGGCGAATCGGATGGATTCGTCATCGAGACCGTAAACTGTCCATTGTTTGCCGGTTCACCAGCAGCCGGATCGTTCGCCACGATGGAAACCAGAGAACTATCGTCGTCCAGAATCGTGCCGACCGCTGTGTCCGTCGTGTTGCCAACCAAACCAGAGATAACCGACGCGATCCCTAGTTGCATCGTTTCAGTTGACTCAAGAGTCATATCTTCGGTCGTCATGACTCGCACCTGAATCGCAGTCATGTTTGCCGGAATGGTTACTTCCGTTCCGCCGACTGCAGGAAGCCAAGTCGTGCCTCCGTCGGTTGAATACTCAAACGTTGTCGCGTCATAGTCTCCCGGAGCGATCGCTGTCGTATCGGTTGCTGTGAAGTCCAGAACAATCGGCTGGCTGGACGGATTAGTCAACGCTACGTTGAAGACCAGCGGATCTCCTTCGTTCGATGTCGCATCATCAATCGTAACGTCTGGCGCGGGATCATCATCGATGATCGTTCCCGTTCCAATGACTTGGATATTGGTTGTTGTGCCGGCGGTCACATCGACTGTCAGCGTGTAGTTTTCAGTGGGCTCATCGATCAGGTCGCTGACGATCGGAGTGCGAACTTGAACAGTAAAGCTTCCAGCTGGGATCGTTGCCGTCGTCGCATCTACCCAAGCGGTGCCGTTGAAGACTTGCATGTTCCCTGCTGCTGCGGCTCCGTAGTCGACGCCGCCACCAAGTCCCGTGCCGTCCGCCAAAAGCAAACTGACATCGACATCTTCGACGCTCAAATTCGTCAACTCGATCGTATAGACCGCGAAGTTGTCGATGTCTTCGATGGAAGTAACATCGTTCACGGAAACGGTTGGAATGTCAGCCGAATCATCGATCAATGTCGTGACTTCGTCGGCCATCGTATCGATTCCAATGCCTTCGAAACCACCACCAACGACACTGTCGATCGTGACAATGATGGATTCGGTGTCTTCATAGAGCGAATCGTTGACCGTCGGCAGCGTGAAAGTTGCATTTGGTGATCCAGCTGGAATCAAGACCGTCATCACCCCAGTGAAGTCCGATCCATCGGCTGCTGTTCCGGTGTAAACCAACGTCACGGTAATATCTTCGGCTGCGTTGATGGCAGCCGGCGTCGAATCCGTCAGCGAAATCGTGTAAGCCGTTGTTGTCGCGCCTTCGACAACCGACCCTGGACCCGTCAGCGAAACCAATATCGTTTCTGGGGCGCTGGTGTCTTCCTGAATCGTTCCGACACCGGAATCCGATGGGTTGGAGGTTGTTCCACCGGTCGTCGTGACAGTGACGTTGAAGGTCTCCGTCATCTCTGCGAGCGCGTCATCGATGATCGGAGTGCGCAACAAAATTGTTGTGTCACCAGCTACGATTGTTGCTGCAGTTGCAGGAACCCAGTTGGTGCCGTCGAAGAATTCCAATTCGTCGACGCCGATGATTCCATAGTCGACCGCTTCGCCTGTCGCGGATAAACCGATAGCGGTGATATCGAAATCAATGTCTTCAAAAGTTGGGTTGCTCAATTCCACTGTAAATTGAGCAAATGGATCTGTCCCTTCGGTAACGATAACGTCCGAAACCATAATGGCTGGTACATCGTCGTCGATGATGTCGGTCGTGACCTCGAAATCGACCGTGGAAACATTCAATGCTTCCAAAGAGCCACCAGTCAACGTATCGATCGCGACCGTGAAGTTCTCCAAAGGTTCTCCCAACGTGTCGTCAATGGTTGGGATGTCGAACGTAGCCGAAGTCGAGCCAGCCGGAATCGTGACCGATGCGACGCCCGCGTAGTCCATTCCGCCGCTGGCCGTTCCGGTATAGGTGAAAGTCACCGTTACATCTGTCAGCGGTGCGTTGGTGATCGCAACTGTGTAAGTCGCCACGCTCCCCTCGGTAACGCTCGCCGGGCCAGTGATGCTGACTTCTGTCGCATCCAATGCTAACTCATCAAGGATCGTACCTGTCCCGGTGTCTCCCGTGTTTGCAGTCGTGCCGCTAACACGCGTTACGACTAACGAGTAAGTTTCTCCACTATCGGCGTACGGATCGTCAACGATCGGAGTGCGGACTTGAAGGGAAGTCGCTCCCGCCGGAATCGTTACGTTGCCCGAAACAGACTGCCAAGCCACGCCATCGAAGTACTCCAAACCCGGCCCATAGTCATCCGGATTCACCGCAGACACATCTGCCAGCGCCAACGAGACAACAATATTCTCAACGCTTGGATTCGACAGGCTGATCGTGAATTCGGCATGAGTGTCCGTGCCTTCGGTGGCCACCACGTCATCAATGCTGATCACAGGGCGATCGTCATCGCTGCCATTTGGACCAGCACCATTGTCAAAGATCGTGCCAACGCCCTGAGCATCAACAATCGTTCCGCCGCTGGCGTTGGATAGGTCAACGTTAAAAGTTTCCGGACCTTCATAGAGATTGTCGTTGGCGATCGAGATCGTCACCGTTTGCGTTTGCTGACCAGCAGCAAAGTTCGCAGTGCCCGAAGCAGAAGTAAAGTCAATTCCTCCGGTTGCCGTTGCATTTGAGGTTGCCCAATCAACGGAGACGGCTCCGGTGGGAGATTGATCCAGAGAGATCGTAAACGTCATTGTGCCGTTGTCTTCGTCGACCGAAACGTCATCGATCGAAATCAGCGAATTATCATCGTTGACAATCGTTCCGGTGCCCGTATCGCTCGCATTGGTCACGGCACCACTGACAACGGTGGCTCCGAGAGTAAACGTTTCATCCGGTTCGACGAGCCCTTCTTGGACGGTGTCGACACGCACCTGTAGTGATGTCGTGCCGGCCGGAATCGTGATTTGCGTTCCAGATGCCGCTGGCTGCCAAGCAGCTCCGTCAAAGTATTCAAAGTTGGTTGTTTCGAAATCGGCAACCGCTGTCGCGGAACCACTGGATGCCGCAAGGTCGAGCACAATGTCTTCAAAAGAAGCGACGTCCAACGAGATCAAAAACTCAACAGGGCTTCCCTCAGTCGCCGAGCCATCGTTGATCGAGATCGTTGGCGCAGGAGTGTTGTCCTTGATCGTCGTCGTCACGCTTGGCGTAGCCACGCCGATCGTTTCACCAGTCGTGCTGCCCGGACTAGAAAGTGAAATCGTATAGTCTTCGTCACCTTCGTAGATGCCGTCGGGCGTCGTTGGCAAACTGATGTTCAAACCGGTCGTGACTCCGGTTCCATCGCTGGTAAATGTCAGCGTCGTACCATTCCAGGCGTACGATCCCGGACCCGAGTAAGCAGCGACGGCAGCAGTCACCGCGGCGTTGAGTGTTCCATAGTCGGCACTGGTTGTGTCCACATCAGCGAGTGCCAAGTCCACCGAAGCTGTCTCTCCATCGCGCAGCGGATTCGAAAGCGTAACCACATAGGCCGCATTGCCACCATCGACGACCATCATGCTTCCGGTGATCGACCAGTCAGCTGTCTCGACGTCCCGAACGACCGAGATCGTGCTGGTTGCAATATTGCTGTCGACATCGCCATCGTTGACGCAGACATCAAAGACTCGATCCGCCACCGTGGGAAGTAGAGAATCGTTGCGATAGGTTGTATCGGCAAGAATGGCTTCGACTTCGGCGATCGTCATCTCGGCGCTATCGGTTCGAACGATATCCAGTCGAGCAGTCGCTGCCACGAAACTCACGTCGTAGCTGACTCCTCCAACCATGATCGCAACCGTCGAGTTGGCTGCCGCATCGAGTTGGAAATCCGTGCCACCGATCGTGAGATATTCGTCTCCGGCATCAACAATCGTGCTTTCGTCGACATCGATCTTCAGCGTCGGCAACGTTGTGTCGTCTTCATCAGTCACTTCAACCGTTGGATCGACGACTCCAACAGGAGAGCCTCCTTCGGTGAACGTGTCAGCAAAGTCCACGCCCGCGCCGCTGTTGTTCAGGTCGACAATCGGCGGGTCGTTAACCGGCGTGATCGTGATGTCGACTTGGCCGCTGTCGGTATCAATTCCGTCAGTGACGTCGTACGTAAAACTTCCCGCCGGCGCAACGGTGTAGACAGTCGGCGCGCCGTAAACGAGGCTCGTCAACTGCGCGACCGTCAACATGTCGCCGTTGTTGACCGGCGTGACTCCATTAGCAAGGAACACAGTCCCCAGCGTCGGCAAACCAGTGACTGTTGCCGTTAACGTATCGCCATCAATATCGGTCGGGGGAGCCAGTCCAAGTGGATTCGCTGTTGAATCTTCAGGAACCGTGATCGAATTGTCCGTCGCGACCGGAGGATCCTGCCTTGGGAGGACGTTGATCGTCATCGTGTTCGGCGTGACCTGATAAAGCGTTCCATCGCTCACCGAAAAATCGAAGTCGGTGTACGGTGATCCAAATCCATCCGGATCGGGAACGAAAACAAGTCGACCGTTGTTGATATCGGTTATCGAAACAATCTGACCAGGCGTCACGGGATTGCCGCTAATCAACAACTGCCCGCTTGCTGGTAAGGTATCGATTCGAACGGTGACAAGTGAATCGCCGACGTCGGGATCCGCGAACGCGAAATCGGTTGCTGAAAATACCCGGGACGAATCTTCGTTGAGCCCTACCGTTCGATCTGCGGAAGTCGGTGGATCGGAAACCGGAACCACGTTGATCAAAACGGTGCTCGACGCCGTTCCGCCGTTGCCGTCGCTGATCGTGTAGTTGACCGTGTCGACTCCGTTGAAGTTTGGATTCGGCGTATAGTCAATCGTGCCATCTGGATTGATCACAACCGTTCCATTGGCAGCAATCGCGGTTGTCACCGTCAGCGTATCGTTATCCGGATCGCTGTCATTATTGAGGATATCAATGTTCGGGAGCGTCGTATCTTCATTCGTGCTTCCGCTGTCCGCGTTGGCAACCGGAGGATCCTGGACGTTCACGACCGTGACCGTGACCGTCGCCGTATCGGTTCTTCCACTGGCATCTGCAAGCGTATAAGTAAACGTATCGGTCCCGAAGAAATCTGTGTTTGGCGTGTAGTCGATCGTGCCGTCGGGCAAAACCAGAATCGTGCCGTTGCTTGGGGGCGTCGTGGACTGAATATTGAAAGCACCCGTTGTTGGCAACGCATCGTTCGCCATCACATCAATGTTTACCGACGTCTCTTCATTGGTCGTCTCCGTATCATCGATCGCATCCAGTGGACCGGTCACTGGCTCCGAAACATCGATGAAGGCGATCGCCGTATCGAAGCCTCCATTGCCGTCGCTGACTTGATAGGTGAACTGATCCAAACCGGAGAAACCTGTCGTCGGAGTGTAGCTAAACGTTCCGTCACTGTTAACCGTCACCGAGCCGTTCGACGGACCCGAAAGTGGCGTCGCTGCTGTCACCGTCAGCGGATCGCCGTCAGCATCGGAGTCGTTGATCAGAAGTCCCGTCGCCAGCGGCACGTTGAGCGTCGTGTTCCCCAGCACGGTGTAGTTGTTGTCAACGGCGACCGGATCATCGTTAATCGGTTTGACAACGACCTCAAAAGTCGTCGACATCGAATCGGTATCGGTGACTCCTCCCCCAACGTCCTGCCAGTCAACATCCAGACCGATCGTGAACGTTCCCGACTCATTCGGGTTGGCGCGGTAGACGATCGACGCCTGATTCCACGCCGTGATATCAAGCGACTGACTGGCTGCCGTCGCGGTAAAGCTGTTCGTTCCGTCACTGATCGTGTGGCCAATCGGGATATTGGACAACATCAGCGACGTGATCGTTTCACTACCATCTTGGTCAACAAATGTCGGCGTGACGTTGGCCGCGATCGAGATGTCTGTATCTTCATCGCCACAGGCGTCTGGAATCCCCATGAAACTGATCGGGTCGATGACGGCCTGGATCGTCACCGAAGTCACCTCGGACTCGTCGCCGATCCGCAACGTCACATCGACAGGAACGGTTCCTGAAACGTGGGTCGGCGGAATGTAAGCCAGACCGGCCTGAGCTTGAGCAATCGTCAGCTCCCAATTACCCGTTACCGGATTGAGCGCACCCTGACTGAAAGAACCTCCTGCGACTGATCCAGTAACCTCAAAGGGCGCTGCACCAAACCACTCAATTTGGCCACCAGCATAGTAGTCAAGAAAAGTTCCAGTTCCTCCGCCGTCGCTATCAACTGCCAGTTCAATCGTTGTGCCACCATTGGTCAGATTGAACGCAGCGGTTCCTCCGAAGGGATCATTAAAGTCACTGATGTTGTTGTGGTTGCTAATCGAGTTCGGGTCGTCAAAAAACGAAGTTCCAAACGCTGTCTCATCCCAGCCAACGAGATCAACAACTCTACTGGCTCGAACAAAATAGAGGGAACCGCTGCTAGTGCCGTTGACTAGGTCGATCACAGCAAATGCAGCGCCCGAGTTTTCGTTCGTGTCGTTGGTGTTCGTGCCGTTGGCAGTCAGATTCAAAATCCCCAGTGCCGCATTTTCGGGGATGTCAAATTCAAGAGTCGATGTCGGATTGGAAGGATCAGAATTCCAGAAACCGTACGCAGTCGACTGACCCAACTGCTCCGCCGACGACCCAAAATCTCTGCGTTCGTAATACTCAACGGTCACCAAACTATTGAAACTGGTGGCAAAAGAGTCGCTGCGGTCAATGACCAAATCACCAGCAGCATTGAGGTATATCTGATTGTCATTGATAACCGAATTCAGACCGGCTGTATCACCGACAACGGTTCCAGCAGCGGACAGGATCGAGCCGACAGCTGCCGATGAGACATCGTAGTCCTCAAAGGCATAGGACACGACGCGTGTGTCGGTTTCGCCCTGCTCCGCAGCAACGACTCCCGAAGCTCGTAGCGTCGCCAAGTCAATATAGACGCGGCTGTTGCCTTTGTATTCGACAGCGAAATTCGAACCCGCAGCAGCGTCCGTGATATTCACAACCAAAAAGTCTGCATTGGCGGGGACCGTCAATGTTGCGACGGATTGGTCGCCCGATTCAAGCACTGTCGATTCGGTACGGATGAATTCTGAACTACTGGTGGCGTTGGTCAGGTATTCAACGTGATAGGCCGTTTGCAGAGAATGATTCTCCTGAACCATCAACACGCCATCGATAATCGTAAACGTCGGATCAATATTGTCGTTGGCGTCACCGGTAATGTTTCCTCCACCGGTCAGAACGGATGTACCGAGTGGAGCTTCGTCCCAGCCAAACTGGTCACTGCGATTGGGCCCTTGGTCGATAATGTGCCCGATGTATCCGTTTGACGTCTCGGTTCCCAGATCGATACTCACATTCAAGAACTGGTAATCGTCGTTGTACAAATCGTTCGCGCTGGTACCAATGTCACGCGTCGAAAAGCCGGTAATCCGAACACCCGTCGTTCCCGCAGGAATGAGAAAATCGGTTGAAGCTGTTCCCGCTGAGCTACCTCGAAATCCCGTATCCGTTGCGATGATGTCTTGTAGTTGACCGCCTTGCGTCAGCGAAGGCGAAAGCACCAAACCGAGGTCGATAGAGGAATCCTCCAGCCCGGTCGCCGTCGGAAACAAGGAAAAGTTATCCTGCACCACTTCGGTCGCCAAACCAAAATAGTCGCCGTCATTGAGGTCGACTTGATGAAAGTAAACGAGTTTGTTGACGTCGTCATATCCACTGGCTACCAACGTGGTCGTGTTGGGTCCGTCGGCCAGATCGAACTGATCAGAAACAATCAAACCGAACTCAGAAGCGATCGTCGCGTTGATGCCACTGACCATACTCACGTCGAACACAAACGTCGATCGTCCAACATCACCAGTCTCATTGAACTCCCAAATCCGCTCCAGCATCTGACCAACACGGGTTGGCGTGTTGATCACCGTCACACTTTCCGGCTGGGCGTTGTTGACCAGAGAAACCGTGCCAGAACCAGAAGCTTCAGCATCCTGAATCGTGACCGCGCCATTGGTGGCTTCCACCATCAACGTGCCATCCCAATTCATCGCCGAAAGAGCGATCGTTTCAATGCGACCGCTGGAGAACTCGAGATTCCAGTTGGCGTTTTGATCAGCGGAACCAGTCACGTCAACGGAAGCCGCCACATCGGCGCCGGTGACCGAACTTACAGTTTGGATCAGCGACTGACCGCTTTCACTGCCAGCCAACTCGCAGCCGTAAAACAAAATATCGGCGTCTTCGGATAGCGCATCCGACCACGACGCAAGCGAATCGAGATAGCCGAAGACATTGTCTTGGTTCAACACAGATGACCCAAGCGCGACGCTCCCTGCCTCTCCATGAGACAGAATATGGATCGCGTCGTATTGCGTGTTCGACTTGTTCAGCAATTCAGTAATCTGATCAACGCCGTCAGCGTTTTGACTGATGTGCCGAATTTCGAAACTGGTTTTCGAATTCGATTCAAGCAATGACAACAGCAATTGCTGACTATCCTCAACACCGGCGTCGATGATAATTAGTTCCCGTGGGGAGGATAAGTTTGACTGGTCAAAGTTTGCAAGTTGAGCCGGTTGAGGCTGTCCTTCGGCCGCGGTAGGCAAAATGAAAGCAGCGTCGGGAACGCCATCGAAAAGGACTCGGTCTTCGAGTCGTTCGAACAATGACGGCAAAAAGTTCCGTGAATGAAAGGGCGAATGCATCCGTGACTCGCTATGTTTTTGGAAGGAAGCGCAATCCGTTGGCGCATAAGAAGATTATCGGCGTTGGCGAAAACCAACCTTTGGCTGCCCAAGCCAAACGATAAACGCGGAAGCATCAAGTCAGTCGTTGCGTTCCGGCAAACGGGCTAACCCGCGTAGACACCTCCATCACCCACGAGATAGGGGGTTACTTCTTTGCCTCATTGACCCATGTCTTGATATTTCGCTTACCCTGCTTCAACTCGCCCTGGCGTCGCTGATAATAGTCATGCGAAATCTGTTTGGCTTTCTCGCGATCGGCTTCGTCGTAGTCCCAAAACTCCTGCACGATTTTTTCGCACTCCGGGTAGTGGCTACCGTCGTCGCCAACGTTGTCGCGAAGTTTCGCCAGGCGATCTTTGAGATCTTTCACCAACTTTGCGCTCGTCGGATCGTCAACGATGTTCTTCATCTCTTTTGGATCGTTGACCAAATCGTAAAGCTCCCACCCCGGTGGAGTTTGGTATCCGCCGTCGTAGTTGCAACCGTAGTAGTAGATCAACTTGTGCGTCTTGGTGCGGATTCCCATGTGGCCAGGATTGTCGTGATGAGCCATGTGCATCCAGTAGCGATAATAAGCTTCTTGCTTCCAGTCGTCTGGTTCTTTTCCTGTTTCCAAAGTCGTTTTGAACGATCGACCCTGAACGGAATCCGGAATCTCCGCGCCGGCGAATTCCAACATCGTTGGACCGTAGTCCACGTTTTCGATAATCGAATCGATCTTCTGCCCGGCAGGAACCGACTTCGGATAGCGAACAAGAAACGGCATCCGCTGGGACTCTTCATACATCCAACGCTTGTCTTGGTAGTCGTGTTCGCCAAGCATAAAGCCTTGGTCACCGGTGTAGATGACAATCGTGTTGTCCAGTTGACCTGTAACTTCTAGATGTTTGAACAGTCGCCCAAGATTGTCGTCGATCCCTTTAACGCAGCGGAGGAATTTTTTCAGGTACGCGTTGTAGGCCAACCGCTTATTTTCTTCATCGGTGAAGTTCGCTGGATCGAAGTCCTCAGGAAATTCGTTTGGGTAGAGCTTTGGCAAATCGCCAAGGTACGAACGACGAGGATTACGCGAGCCGACTGACGTTCCGATGTGCTGCAGCAGTTCATCTTCGGCTCCACGCGTGGCCAGCGATCCGAACTTCTGGCCCTGATCCCAAAGCGAAGCTGGCTCAGGAATGTTCACGTCTGCCAAATACGATTCGTATCGCTCCGCGTTATCGAAGTAGTCGTGCGGTGCCTTGTAATGATGCATCAGAAAAAACGGTTTCGAATCGTCGCGCGTTTTCAACCAATCAAGCGTCAGATCGGTAATCGCATCGGTCGAGTGTTTCTTTGGAAATGAAATCGTATTCTTGCCCCACGGCTTTTCTCCGCGAACTCGAAATTCAGGACCATAATACTTGCCCTGTCCCGGCAACACGCAGTAATGGTCGAAGTCAGCGGGCTCAACTTTCAGATGCCACTTTCCAATCATCGCCGTTTGGTAACCGGCTTTCTTCATCTGGATCGCCAGCATTTGTTTTCCAGGCATGACCTTTCCCGAAAGATCAAACGACCCATTGATATGATTGTACTGACCGGTCAGCACACAGGCTCGAGACGGCGAGCAAATCGAGTTCGTACAAAACGCGTTGGTGAACAGTGCGCCTTCTCGCGCGAGCCGATCGATGTTCGGCGTCGGAGCAACTTCTGCCAAACGACCGCCGTAAGCCGAAACCGCATGGGCCGCGTGGTCATCCGACATGATGTAGAGAATGTTCGGACGCTCGTCCGCCGTTGCCGACATTGCAAATTGAAATTGCAGGCCGAGGAACAAAAAGGCCAGGGAAACTATTTTTGTTTTGGACATGATTGCGGCAGTGGGGGCAGAGTTGTGTTCAACCAATATTATTGCCGCGAATTTGAGTCTAAAACAGCCAACAACTTCTTGAATGCTGACAATAGGTGACGTGTCATCTATCGAGTTTCACAACGTTCCGGATCGTCAAAGCCGAAAAATTCGGCTATCCACGATCGGGAGCCCATCACTTAAAAATCTGGACAACGAATATTCTCAACAAGGAAACAGACATGCGTGGCTCACACCGAATTGCAATTTTCATTCTCAGCATCATCGGGATGCCCTTGGCCGTCGCGGACGCTGACGACTCCTTCGCACCGATCGCCAAGCAACTACTTGAAAAGAGTTTCAAGCTGCGATTCCGTTAGCTCACCCGCTGGATCAAATGCGTTGCCATTCATGTAGGCAAGGATCGAATTTCGAAGGGCTCTTGCAACCGGTTTTTGCTGCAGTTCAGTTTCAATATCGAGAGTGCACACGAACAGCTTACCTTTGCCAATTTTTGCTTCCCATAAAATTGCCGGGAGAGCATTTCGATTAAACTTGTCGATGAACCGCATGATGGGCAGTGACTGCCCAGAGGCGACGGCGGACATGTCAACGGACGTCGATTTTGCCAACAGCTCCCACCACTGCCAATCGGTGTGACTATCTGTTGGAAAATTGTTAAATACTGGATGATCTTTCTCAATGATCGTTCCATGAGTCGGCGATTGGCTTGGGAAATGGAGAGGGCTCCAGAACACTGGCACAAAACGACCGTCGATCGGCTGCCGGATTGAATCCCTTTCTGGCAAGAACAGCACAGAGCCACCGCGTTTCAAAACCGCCAACATCTCTGGACTACGATTGCTGAATATCTTGAGGTCACCGATCGGTTGATCGGCATCAGGAAAAACCCAAACGGACCAGTGATTCTCGATGATTGATCTGGAGCAAACGACCGAAACGGTCAAGCGACACGGATGCAATATTTGATTGAGAGAAAATTCGAACTCACCGATCTCTGTCGCATTTCCGATTGCGACATCAACGCTATTCATGTTTTTCCGGAACAACGTTTCGTCTTGTCGTTTGATGATGACTTGCCAGTCGGTATCCTTCATCGGTCGCTGCCCAAAATGGCCTACTTCGACCCTGGCTTTCAATGTTTCCGATGAACGATAGCAACGTTTACCAATCCGCAGTAGCGGCACAGTCGGGCTGCAAAAATTCCGAAACTCTGTTGGCTCAATCAATCCTTTCGAATCCCAAAATGCATCGAGGATGCCAACAGTAGCCGTGCTCTGTCCGGAGAAGTCCGTCAGACTCAACAACTGAAACCCATCTTGCCCGGGCGTTCGAATCGCTCTTTCGATCTCTTCTTTGTATAGCGTGAGCGCGAGCTTTCCAGAATTCTCAGTGGCCAGCCTTGCATCTGCCAATCGATTTTTCGATCCGAGGTCCGCGCGGATCGACTCTAAAGCTGACGAACGAAGATTGCCGTCATATTTTTCAATTTCATCCAAACTCGGATATATGGAATACTGTCCGATTTCATGACTGATTAAAGGTCGCGAGACGGAAAAAACCCCAGATTGAAAGTCACTCTGAGTTTCCGGTTGATTTTGATTGAAGAATCCTTGCCCTCGCACCCAACCCGATGCAGTTCGCTGCGTGATGAAAAACTGATCATGAGCCCCGGGCTCGCTTCCGCGATTCGAAAACGAAAACGAAGTGCTGGTCATCAAAACATGTTTCGCCATGGATTGAAAACTCGACAGCAACTGATCCATGAACTCGAAATCACCCTTGAGTTCATTTCCAAGGCTGAAAAACATGAAGGAAGGATGGTGAGCATAGCTTCGAAAAATTCGTTCGCCCTCCTCTCCAAGAAATTGATTGACTTGCTCATTCTGTCCCATCTCGGCGGTCCAATTGGGAAGCTCGATTTGCAGACATAGCCCTAACCGATCTGCGGCCGTGAATGCTGCTTCGGGCGGACACCACGAATGAAACCGGATGTGGTTCAAGCCATAGGACTTCGCGACTTTGAACCTCTTCAGCCAGGCGTCGACATCCAAAGGCGGGTAGCCAGTCTTCGGAAAGATGCAGCAGTCCAACGTTCCGCGCATGAAACTGTGTTGGCCGTTGATCAAAATCTTGGATTGCTCAACTTTAAGTGTTCTAAAACCCGTCGTGATTCCAACGCGTTGTTCACCCAGTTCACAAAACACTTCGTAAAGGTTCGGCGAGAATTCTGACCAGAGCTTCAAATTCTCCGCCGGCAACTCAACATCTACCGTTTTCCGTCCCGCAGGTATTTCGAGTTCCAACTCAACCTGAGACTCCGTTTCGTCTTCACCCAGACGACGGAACGCAATCTTGGCGACAACCGATACTGGAGCGTAAGTTCTATTGTTTACGTCGATGGCAACATTGATGACACCGTCACCGGGTTCCGGATCCACCTTCATATGCTGGACGGCGATCGCCGGCATTGCTTCAATCTGCATGCTTCCCAACAAGCCATTCCAAATCGTCTGAGTTTGCTCAGTGTAGGCATGGCTTAGTTTTCCCATCGGAACCTGTTCTCGATTGTCGACACAAACAACGATTCGGTTTTTCCCTACCCGAAGTAATCCGCCAGTCGAAAACTGATGAGCAGTCGACAGCGATGAGTCCGTGCCGACCAACCCGCCGTTGATCCAAACTTTGGACTTCCACAAAACCCGCTCAAATTGAAGCAGGGCATTACGATTGTGGAAACTTTCTGGCAGTTCAAAGTCTCGTTGATACCATGCGGCGCCGATGTAACTGCGCCGTTGGTACAAGTGAAGAAATGCATTCGCCCCCTGATCCAACTCAACATCAAAAGGTCGCCCCAATCCAGCTTCCGTACAAATACCAGGCATCTCAATTGCAGTTCCCGAAAAGCCACGATGCCAATGCTTTTTTTCGCCTTGGCTTTCAGGGTCCAACTTGACCACCCATCGACCTGAAAGATCGAGAGTCTCATTCGCCAGCGTTGCCAGTGGCAAGAGACTTAATGTAGTGAAAGCGAGCACTGCGAAGGCTGAGAATTTCATGGCTCTATTCTCGTCTGCAACATTTCGAGTGACTTCCCCTTGGTTTCTGGGAGTGCGAAAAACATGACGGTACTGCCAATCAGGCAGATCGCGCTATAGAGCCAAAACGTGTTGGCGATCCCCATCGCGACGCTCATCGGCTTGAAAGTAATTGTAAGCAGAAAACATGCAATCCAAAGCGCCGAAACGCTCCAACCCAACATCCGGCTTCGATGTTCGATCGGAAAAAGTTCAGACAACAGCACCCAAGTAATCGGCGCGAGCGTTGCCGCGTAGATGGAGATCGAAGTGAGCAACAGAAGTAAAAATACCACTCCCGCCTGTTGGTTGAAGAACAAAACTCCTAAAACGAAAAAGGAAACAAACAGCCCCATCGCCCCGCCAACCATAAGCGTCCTTCTGCCAATTCGATCCACCCAGCGCATCGCCAAAATCGTAAACACCAAATTCACGGTACCTGTCAAAACGATGCTGAACATGAGTTCGCCGAGCGCAAAATTTGCGGCTCGAAATATCTCGTCCGCATAGTTGAAGATGACGTTAATCCCACACCACTGCTGAAAAACGGCAAGGAAAATCCCCAACCACAATAGTGAACGACGATGCTGATGGTCACCACGATTGACGCTCGACTGCTGCTCAAAGACATTCGAAATTTCTTCCAGTGTTGAGTTCCCGGCTTCGCCAAAGAGCCTGTTCAACACCGATTCGGCTTCTCGTTTTCGTTTTTTCAAGAACAGCCATCGCGGTGATTTGGGCAGCAAGAATCCCAATCCAAATAGAATCGCTGCCGGAACCGTTTCCGCAGCAAACATCCACCTCCATCCCGTTTGCCCCGTCCAAGTTTCGCGGATTGCGGCGGCGGAGTATTCGTGCGGAACTGGTGCCAATTGGTAGATGCAGAGATTTACGATTTGGGCAAGCAAAATGCCAATCACAATTGCCAGTTGATAGATCGCAACCAACGAGCCTCGATACTTGGAAGGCGATATCTCAGCGATATACAGAGGCGAAATGCCCGAAGCGATGCCGATCGCTACACCGCCCAAGACTCGCGAACTGACGAACCCCCAGTACTCGCTGCTGACTGCCGTCCAAAGTGAAGATGAAAAAAAGATGAGTGCGGCCAGAATCAACGAGTTGCTCCGGCCCCAACGATGAGAGACAGTTCCGGAAATCAAGGCTCCCAGAAGACAACCGACAAGTGCAGAGCTAACCGCGAAACCCGATGCCCAAGCTTGTCCCGGATCCGTAAGACCAAAATATGGTTCATAGAATGGCTTCGCTCCCGAAATGACTACCCAGTCGTAGCCAAAAAGCAGCCCACCAAGTGACGCAATTGTTGTGCACTGCAGCACGTAGGCCATTTTATGCAAAAGGAACGCCTCGGTTTCGGTCGCGTGACAATATCGAAATGTTAACCCGTATCCGCGAACCATGATGGATTATTTACTTCTGATAGCGCAACTTTCGCGCACAATGAACTAAGCTTGCGTGAATATTGTGCGCACAAAGTAATCACAGCGGAATCTGAATCGACCTAAATTCCACGACCCTATTCGCGAAAAATGATCAAAGGCTAGGTGCATTGCTCCAATTCAATTTTACGATGAGTCCTCGTCCTCGACACATGTCAGCATGAACTCAAACGTTTGTTAAAGGCACTTCTTCAGGAATTTTCCCGTGTGGCTAGTCTTTGACTTGGCAACCATTTCCGGCGTCCCAGTCGCCATGATCTTGCCGCCCTTGTGACCGCCTTCGGGACCGAGGTCGATGACATAGTCAGCTGTTTTGATGACATCGAGATTGTGCTCGATCACCAAAACCGTGTGACCGTTTTCGACCAAACGATTCAGGCTCAGCAACAATCGCTCGATGTCCGCGAAGTGCAAACCGGTCGTCGGTTCGTCGAGAATGTACAGGTTGTGCTTGCCACGTTTGAGCTTTCCTAGCTCCGACGCCAGTTTAACTCGCTGAGCTTCGCCGCCGGAGAGGATCGTCGAAGGGTGGCCGATCGTTAGGTAACCCAACCCAAGCTCATACATCACCGTTAGCTTTCGCAGGATCGTGGCTTGATCAGCAAAGAATTCGACGCCTTCTTCGATCGACATGTTGAGCACGTCAGAAATGTTCTTGTCTTGATACGTCACCTGCAACGTTTCTTCGTTGTAACGCTCGCCTTTGCAAGTCGGGCATACGACTTCCACGTCCGGCATGAAGGAAAGTTTCGTGACGATCGTGCCTTCGCCGCTGCACTCTTCGCAGCGGCCGCCTTTGACATTAAAGCTAAACCGGGAGGTGGTGTATTTGCGTGCTTTCGATTCTTCTGTGTCAGCGAACAGTTTGCGAATGTTGTCGTAGAAGCCAATGTACGTGGCCGGATTGGATCGCGGCGAACGGCCGATCGGTGACTGGTCGATATTGATCACGTCGTCAACGAATTCGTGTCCGACCAAGTCATCGTGGTCGCCGGACAGAACGCGGCTATCGTGCAAAACGTTATAAAGTTTTTTGTAGACGATTTCGTGGATCAGTGAACTCTTGCCCGAACCGCTCGCGCCGGTGACGCATACGAATTGGCCAAGCGGAATCGCCACGTCAAGATTATCCAGATTGTTTTCGCGTGCTCCTTGAACGAGTAAATGCTTTTCGCTTGGCATGCGCCTGGTCACTGGAACAGGAATGTAATCTTTGCCGCCGAGGAACCTTCCCGTTGGAGAGTTCTTGCATGCAGTGATTTTCTTTAGTGGACCATCGACAACGATTTCGCCGCCATGAATTCCGGGGCCGGGTCCGATCTCGACAATGTGATCGGCTGCGCGAATGGTGTCTTCATCGTGCTCGACCACAATCACGGTGTTGCCAATGTCGCGCAGCCGCCGCAGCGTTTCGATCATCTTGACGTTGTCTTTGGGATGTAAGCCAATGCTGGGTTCGTCCAACACGTACAACATTCCCATCAAGCCAGAACCAATCTGTGACGACAATCGAATTCGCTGTGCTTCGCCACCAGAAAGCGTGCTGCTTTTTCGATTGAGATTCAGATAATCCAAGCCGATCGAAATCAGCAGATCTAGACGAGTCGTGACTTCACGAAGAATGATTTCCACAACGCCTTTTTGCTTTGCCGCTGGCTTGATCGACTTGAGAAACTTCACCAGTTCGACCAAGTGCATTTCACCAGCTTCAAACAGGTTCGTCTTGTTGATCGAAACCAACCGCCGCGAACGCTTGAGCCTTGCTCCGCTGCATTCCGAGCAAGGATGTTCGACCATGATTTTCTTTAAGTAGTTGTCAAAGCCATCGCTGCTCTCGCCTCGTTTGCGATACCAGCGGTAGTTGTTTTCGATCTGTGTGATGACTCCGCGAAAGCTGACTTTCTTGCCTTCGCTTTTGTGCGGCTTGGCGCCCGGTGGAAGTTTGATTTCGAACTTCTTGCCTTTGGAACCATAGAGCAGCAATTCGATCGTTTTCTTGGGCAGCTTCTCGTAGGGTTTATCCATATCGAACTTGAAGGCCTTTGAAAGGCTAAACAACATTCGACCGCCCCACGTATCACGCTTGTGTTGCATCGCTTCCTTGACGAACGCACCTTCGTTGAGTGATCGGCTCGCATCGGGAACCAACAACTGCGGGTGGACTCGCATGCTCGTGCCGAGTCCCGTACAAGTCGGACAGGCACCACTCGGATCGTTGAACGTGAAGTTGCGATGGTGCATTGTGCCGGCGACGACTTTGTCTTTCGCACAGCCAAAGCCTTTGTAGAACTTGTCCTTTTTGGCTTTGGATAACCGGCTGGTGATTTCGAAAACCAGAAGCCCGTCGCCAAGCTTCAATCCATGTTCGAGTGAAGTCACGACTTGTTTGTCGATGCCTTTCTGAACCACGAAGGAATCGACAATGGCTTCGATGCGATAGTCTTTGTCTTCATCGAGTTCAACGTTGCCTCCAATGTCTTTTTCTTTGCCATTAATTCGTGCTCGGCGGTATCCGTTGACGCGAATTTGTTCGAGCGTATATTCGTAGTCTTCGCCATAGATTTTGAAAACAGGAGCCCGGACTTCGACTTCGGTGCCTTCGGGAAGCGAGAGCATCCGCTCCATCATTTGGTACGGCGTTTTGACGGGTGCTTTGCATTCGCAGTACGGACAGTGCGGCGTGCCGACGGTTGCATAAAGCATCCGCAAATAGTCAGACACGTCGGTCATGGTTCCGACGGTTGATCTCGGGTTGGAGCCGATCGTTTTCTGATCGATAGAAACGACGGGTGACAAACCGTTGACGAAATCAACGTCTGGCTTTTTCAGTTGCCCCACAAATCGCTTGGCGTAGGAACTCATCGAGGCCAGCAATCGCCGCTGCCCTTCGGCGTAGACAGTGTCGAACGCCAAGGACGATTTTCCGCTTCCACTAACGCCAGTTACGACGATCAGTTTGTCACGAGGAATTGAAACGCTGATGTTTTTGAGGTTGTTTTCACGTGCGTTTTGCACGTCGATGGATTTTTGCATGGTGATTTAATGGGCCACAGATGAACACAGATTTTCACAGATGACAATGATGAGGTTTGCATTCTCAAGTCACATCGCCATCCGTTTGAACTCGACTTTCTCTCTTCCAAAATTCACCAGCATTCCCACTTTAATTCCGGATGCTTTGAGTTCATTGAGTAACTGAGCTTCGTCTCCCGTTCTATATCCCGGAGCAACTTTAAGTTCAACAATTACGGACTCGTCAACAAACAGGTCGGCATAGTATTCACCGACCAGCCGGCCTTTGTATCTGACTTTCAACATATGTTCTGTTGAACATTGATACCCACGCCGAATCAGTTCTTCCTGCATCGCATTCTGGTAGACCTTCTCAAGAAATCCATAACCAAGAACATTGTGCACCTCAAAAGCCGCTCCAATGATTGCTTCGGTGACGTCTTTGTGCTCAAAAACCATCGTCGCCTCGTTTCTCCGCACAATTCATCTGTGCAAATCTGTGTTCATCTGTGGCTAAATTCTCTACTCTGGATCATAAAATATGACGGCCGTCCCTCGACGTAAACGGTGTCCTCATGTCGATGGATTTTTGCATACGGTTTTTGAGCCACAGATGGACAATCGCGGTAGGAACCGCCGTTACCGGCGGCCCCCCGCACAGATCCGTACGTGAGGGATTACCTCATACGGCTCCTGCCTTGAGTCGATCGTGAAATCGTTGATGGGGATAGGGATGCTTGATTGTCGGTCTTGGAAGG
>CALLUY010000125.1 GCA_938010615.1 uncultured Pirellulaceae bacterium
GCTGTAGTTCGACCACGGAATCTTCAGATAACCCAACGCGATAATCACACCAACGACCAGCAGGATGTATCGAAAAATCGAAGCCACGGCGTAACGAGCACCTGCATCAAGCGGCAGTCGTTGCAGCAGAAGCAGCTCCAGCATTCCGGGAATGTTTCGCACACTGAAAAACGTCATCGCAAACGCAATGAGCGACATCAACAAGTCTCGAGCCGTCACGAATTCCGTATCGCTTCCAATCGTAATTCGCCATAGCTCCCAGCTGTCAAGGATTTTCGTTGCCGGCAGCAGGTACTGCCAGATCCCAAGCAACGTGAGTCCAATCGCGATCAGGAAAATCACTCCGGTGAGTTCACGAGCTTGTCGGCTGACATCGGTGATGTCCATGCCGGATTCATTTTGCAAATCGATATCGAGTGCTTCAGTAGCGATGCTGAGTCCGCTTTCTGCCTTTTTTTCGGCGGCGGCAATGGCGGCCTTGCGTTGTTGAATCAGTTGTTCGAAACGAAGTTTGCGTCTGCGGACTAGAAAGAATCGCATTGCGACTCCAAAAGCGATCACGGTGCTGATCAGCATGATCACGGTTTGCAGTAAGCTGGTTCCAATTTTGTAGACAGATTCGTAGTAACCCATGACGGCAAACAGAAACAGCATCACCAGCCCGATCACCAGCGCGACAAACACCAGCGACCGTAGGCGACTGACGGTCGTATCGAAGCCTGTCATCTGCGAATCAAAAGAGGATCCGTCAGGTCGAAACACGGCGAAGATTCGCATGGAGAACATTGAGCAAACCGCCAGCAGTGCGAGCATGGCGACGCGGCCCAGTCGGTTAAAGTCACTATCGTTCGAGGCTTCGATGGTTACAATCACAAATAGCAACGGCAGGGCGCAAGTGAAGAACCAGCCAGTATGTTTTCGAACTGCGGTTCGAAAGCCTTCTGACCACGAGAAATGGTTCTGTGCCAATCCTTCCTTGCGACAAACGCATCGCATTAGTTCGAACGGGATGGCAACCAGCGAAGTTACAGTAAGTCCTCGGCCGATCGACCAAGCGAAAGATCCGCCTCCTTGCGAAGAAATTAGCCAGCCTAACGCTAAACCGATTGCCGGCCAAAAGAAGGCGAGCACTGCCGTTTGGAAAAAACCTGAGACGGTGGGGGAAAACTCGCGGCAGCCACGTTTGGCCGCGATGGCTCCTTGTCGTTTCAGTTCACTCCTCGAGCGGGGCTGTAGTAGTATCAGCCCAAACAATCCCGCAACAATCATGACGACGCTTGGTATATTTGCTTGAACGCCACGAATCGCAGCGGCGACAACTGACTGCCAGTTTTCGGGGAGAGTAAACCAGCGAGTGGCTTTCGTGATTCCCTCAAAATCGCCAGCTCCGAGAACCGGCTCCGATCGAACCCAAAGAATGCGTTCATCCAAAAATTCTGCGAACTCTTTTGTTTTCTTTGTGTGCTGAGCTTGAAGTGTTTTGACGTCGAAAAGATCGTGAAACAAATCGCTTTCAGTGTCCTCAAGCTTTCCAAGAATTCTTCGTCTGGCGTTCAGTAGTTGGACCGTCTCTTCCACAAAGTCCTGCTCTTTCTCACCTGCTTTGAAATCAAGAGCTGCGAATTCCGTTTCGATCGCCTTCGGCATATCTGAAAGTTCTGCTCGTTCGTCTTGCCAGCGAAACTTCTTTACTTGGACGGATTGTAGTTTCTCTTCTACACCGACGTCCTGAAAGGGTGTCTTTCGATTGACCAATTCGGTTTTGTCACGCCGGAGCATCGATCCGACTTCATAGCTTAGGCCAATCGCTTCGACTCGAGATTGCATCGTCCTGAGTTCGGATTCAACTTTCTGCACCGCCGATTGTCCGGCGCTGCGGATCGACTTAATGCTTTTGAGTTCCTTGGTTTCTTCAGCCAACTCTTCGGCCAACTCGAGATTGCGTTCGGCGATCGGGCGAAGTGATTCTCCTGTGCACTCGAGGGTGTAGCGTGTCTCGCGAAGCAGCGTATCAATTTCTGCTTCGCGCAATCGGCCGATGGCTTGGACGACGGTCGCGAGTTTCGCGTTTACCGACGCACGTTGCATCGTCGCCAGTTCCTCCTTAAGAGAAAAAATTCCAGCGTTCGTTTCGTAAGCATCACGCTCCGCTTTCAGGAGTTCCAGTCTTTGTTCAAGCTGTTGCCGTTCAGCCTGGAATTTTGTCATCCGGGCACGAGTCAGCAGCGGAAGTTCTGTTTCGGGCGCTTCGGTAACCAGTTGTTTGCGAACTTCGGCAAGCCGAGTCTGAGCTTCGACTTCGAGGTTCGGGATTAGCTGCAAGCGTTTGGTTCGACGAACTGGTTCTTCTGCCGCGAACTTTATCTCTTGCTGATGGAGTTCGGCTGCATTCTCGAGTTCCAGTTTTCGTTTTTCAAGTTCCGTGAGGTCTTTCGGCAGAGGCAAAGATGCGTCCTTGGTCGCGTCCCGGTTTTCGAGGGCGGAGCGAGTTTGATCCCGCGTTTCACCAGCGTCTTGAGCTTCAACTCGAAACTCCGCTGCGCTGGTGGCTTCCGTGTTGGCTTGAGCGAGGAGTTGCCGGGCGTCAACGTACTGCTTGAGGATCGCGGCCTTGTCTGTTTCGTCGAGTTCCGTTTTTTCTAATTTAGCAAGCTCTTCGTCGACCAACTCCATCGTGACTTCGTCTCGCGTTCGAGAGACCTGGCGCGAAGAGTCAACTTGGGGTTTATTGTTTTGAGTCTCCGTATCCTGAACATAGTTCGTCAGAATTGACGGTATCTCGGTGCGTTGCTGAGGGGACGCGATTGCGTCAACGGCAAAGCAAAAAAACAGCGACAGGCTGATGATGGTAGAAACAGTTTTTGGATGTGAAAACAAGCGACGGCCTAAAGAGACTCAGTGAATCATCGAGCTGCGGATTTGGAGCAATCCCGCGATTCTGAGTTTAAAGGATTTCGCATCCACAGCGAAGGCGGATCACTCGTTCAGCTCCATGGCCTGACCCGCTGCCAGCGAGCTTTCCAGCATCAGCGAAACCCACTGTTCTGACGATGCGAATTGACGTTTAAAGCGATAGGCCATGAACTTTCTCAAAGACCGCCATTTCAAACCGCGGATGCTGTCGCTCCAAGCTTCGCCTTTGGTTACCAGTGCCCTGCCCTGTCCGACAAAATATTCGCGAACATAAAGCTCCGTCATTCGGCTTCGATCGATGAAATGTTTGACTTTGGATTCAGGAACCCAGCGACCCAAATAGCCAGCATCAAGCACACGACGCATCATTTCGAGCTCGTCTTCTCCGTTTACTTTTTGGCCGCGGCGGCCAAGTTCAACATCGAATGGGAAGTGTTTTTGAATGCTCGACCGGATCGCAAAATTGGCTCCGTACGGTAAACGGTCTTTTGAGAACGGAGTCGGCTGGTCACCAAGATCTCTGGCCGCGAAACAGCCTTTTAACTTTTCCCAATTCTCGGTGATCCACGCTTCTGGAGTTTCCTCGAAGTCGGGCTCGATCTTGCCGCCGAAAAAAGCGGTGTCTGGATTGTCGTCCGCGAACTCGACGTACTTCTGAATCAGGAACGCGTCGAGAATCACATCGTCGTCGGTCCAAATCAGCAGATCGCTGTCGATACTCTCGGTGGCTTTGTTGCGAGCGTAAGTGTGACCTTGTTGGCTTTCATCCAAAAGCAAAACTTGATGTCGTTTGGTGAAAGATTCATCGATGGCGAACTGCTTGAGGATGTTGGCAGTTCCATCCGTTGATCCATTATCGACGACAATGACTCTCAGCTGCACTTGATAGGGCACGATCAGACGCTTGATACTGTCGAGCGTCTTTTCCAGCAAGTCGGCCCGATTCCAGGTGCAGATCGCGAGGTCGACTTTTTCGATCGGCGCAAAAGGAGGTTGCGGAGGCTCCGGATATTCGGTTTCGTTCCTGTGTGGAGTTGAGTTCATAGTGCCATCGTAATCGTTGTTGGCCGAGCTACAATGGATCTTAAACGACGAATAGAAAGCAAAGAAAAATGGCGCTTCCGAAAAATGTTCTTGGCACGGAACTTGAATGTTGCTGCAACGACCCAATGACTGGATTTTATCGCGATGGCTACTGTCGTACCGGTATGGGAGACCACGGTGTGCACACCGTGTGCGCCGTGATGACGGATGAGTTTCTGAAGTTCTCCAAGGAAGCCGGCAACGATCTTTCAACACCAATGCCCCAGTATCAATTTCCAGGACTCAAGGCTGGTGATAAATGGTGCTTGTGCGCATCGCGTTGGCAGGAAGCTTACGACGCCGGAATGGCGCCGCACGTTGTCCTTGAGGCAACGCACATGTCGAGCGTTGAATTCGTCAACCTAGATAACTTGAAAGAGTTTGCGGTTAAGGAGTGTTAGGTTCTTAGTAACGCGCACCGAGTACCGAGTACCGAGTATTGAGTATTGAGTATTGAGTATTGAGTATTGAGTACTGAGTACTGAGTACCGCACACCGCACACCGAAAACCGAAAACCGCACACCGAAAACCAAAACTCCCTTCCCATTCTTGCAAAATCACCGATAATTCCCGGAAACGCATCCCATTGGACCAGACGTGTCCATGGGTTGGCGAATGATAGAAGGATCGACAGCCTGCAACGTCGCGGGCGTCATGGAATCGCTCGGGCAGGCATTGCATTGATCAAACGGATTGAACTAATCAACTTTATGTCGCATAAGCACACGGTTATCGAACCGTCTGCCGGGCTGACGGTATTGGTTGGTCCAAATAATTGCGGCAAGTCCGCGATC
>CALLUY010000126.1 GCA_938010615.1 uncultured Pirellulaceae bacterium
CTGTTCACAAACATGATGCCGCTGGTGCCGAGCGACATCGAAAGTGTTCCACCTTTGACGACGCCAGTGCCGAGCGCGTTGGCCGCGCAGTCTCCGGCGCCTCCGACGACCACGCAGTCGGTGGTCAAACCGAGTGCTTTCGCGGCGTCAGAAGTCAGGTTCCCCGTCACGTCTTCGGATTCGAAAACTTCGCCGAATAAATCTTGGTCGAGTCCTAGCTTGCTGAGCAATGGCTTTGACCATTTTCGTTTGGCCACATCCAGCAACAACATGCCGCTGGCATCGCTAACATCAGTCGCGTACGTTCCGGTTAACCGTCGGCGAACGTCGTCTTTGGGAAGTAGAATCTTTCGAACACGGTCGAACTTTTTGGGTTCGTTGTTTCGCAGCCACAAAATCTTAGGCGCCGTGAATCCGGTCAATGCTGGATTGGCGACCATTTTGATCAGCTTTTTTCGCCCGCCAGCCAGCGATTCGATCTCTGCGCACTCCGCAGCGGTTCGCTGATCATTCCAAAGCAACGCTTTGCGGATAACTTTGTCGTTTTTGTCGAGGAATACACTTCCATGCATTTGGCCTGAGAGTCCAATACCTTTTACGGCCGCCGGTTTGACTTTGGCTTTTCGAACTGCGGCTTTGACCGTTTTGCAAACAGCTGTCCACCAATCTTCCGGATCCTGTTCGCTCCACAGCGGTTTCGGATGATACAGCGGGTACGCTTGCGAGTCCTCCGATAGAATACGACCGTCGGGCGAAATCAAAATCGTTTTCGTGCTTGAAGTTCCGATATCGATGCCAAGATAGTAGCTCATAGATTTTGCCAAACATTCCTGAAAGCGGTCCGTAGAAATTGTAGGGCCTGAGTTTAACATAAGTAGAAACATCCAACGATTGGTCAGAATGAAAACGAAGTCTGAAATCAAACCCAGCACGGCATTCTGGTTGCTGTTCGCCGCCGGAGCCGCGATCATGGCGATCTCTGGTTGCGATTCGCAAACCAAAAGTGGATTCGCGACCAATGAAGAGACAGAAGACGCCTACGTTGCGACGCCAGATCCCTTGGGCTTGTTGGCGATTGGCGTTCCTGAATTTGGCGACGAAATTTCACGACAGTGGTCTGCGCAGCGTGACGGAGAATTGAAAATCGTTCACATGAGCCTCGATGAATTCGAAAGCTCGGAAGTTTCGGCGGAGAATGTCGACCTGATTGTGCATCCGTCCTCAATCAACGTTGATCTTATTTCGCGAAAGCTGATTCGAGTATTCTCCGCGGACGTTTTGGACGATGAAGACCTGAATCGATCCGCTTTCCTTGATCACTTTCGCAAGTCTCTCGTTCGGCACGACGACAAAACGTGGTCGGTGTCCTTGGGAGGGCAGCAGATGCGTTTGATGTATCGGAAAGATATTTTGGAGGCAGCAGGCATTTCGGTTCCCTCGACTTGGGAAGAATTTGGAAGTGCGATTGAGAAGCTTGAAGGAGTCGACGCTACCAGCGGAATGGAAATCGTGGTGGCTCCGACCGCCAATGGAATGGCCAGCAATTCATTCATGGCTCGTGTTGCCTGTTCGATTCGAGACCCTGGCAAACTGACTTCATTTTTTCAGCGTCGAACGATGGAGCCAACGATCGCGTCTGCTCCATTTGTAAGTGCGTTGGAAGATCTGAAAAAATACACCGCGAAATCAAGTGACGCACTATCCGTTGCAGAAGTCTTTGCGAAGTTTGCAGGCGGGGGAGCTGTCTTTGCGATTGGTTGGCCGATCCTCTCAGATGATGTTGATGCTGAATTTTTGGAAGCTGATTCGGCAAACTGGGCAGTTGCGCGATTGCCTGGTTCGGAACAGTTTTTTGACTTGAAGGAAATGCGCTGGCAGTCGCGAGCCAAAGACGACGAAACGAAAGTAGATTTGCTTGGTGTGCAGGCGACCAATATTTCGATTGCAGATCGGACGGCCAACGCGAAAGATGCCGCTGAGTTCGTGATTTGGTTGACCGAGAAACGTAACAGTCGAAAACTTCTCCAGGGAATCGGGGCGCCGTTTCGCGCGACTCATGTTGCCAAGATTGGGCAGTGGTATTCGATGGAACAAATCGACAGAGAATTCTGGGATCAGTTCGCCGATTCGGTTCAGGAAACGCATGAGTCTCGTATATTTTTGATGTTTCCCCAGATTCCGGGCAAGCGAAAGTATTTGAAGCTTCTGGACGATGCGATCGTTGGGTACCTCGAATCTACGGACGGTGACGCAAAGGAAACGCTTGAAAAGGTGGCTAAGGGTTGGGATGCGTTGACTGAAACGTTGGGTAGAAAGTCGCAAATCGAGCAGCTACGCAGCGGAAATGGCATCTAGCTGTCGTTCGAGGGCGTCGAAATGCCGCGATGGACTGTTGTTGATGTGAATTGCAGTTTTTTAAGACGGTTGGACCAGCTAAACTGCCGCTAAAGTGCTGCTCAATTCTGAGCGCAAGAAAATAGGTCCCTGACCGGAAACAACATGGCAACTGAGATCTCCAACGACAAAAAGCGACCAAGTGATTCCGCAAAGAAAGCGTCTGATGTCGATCAGGTCGCCAAGGACATTCATGTCGAGTCAGAGCAGCTTGGCAAAAAAGAGCGAATTCCAAAACCCGAAGGTGTGAAGTCGGGTCGGATCCTCTGGGAGTACGTGATTCCAGTGATCGCGTTTCACTTATTGATTCCGCTTGCGTTTACGACCTACCTGTTCAGTTGGTGGGGCGTGCTGTTTCTGCCGATCGGAAACTATATTTTTACTTCGATGGGAATCGGAGCTGGCTACCATCGGTTGCTGACTCATAAGGGTTTCGATTGCCCGAAATGGTTTGAGTACACGTTGGCCACGCTGGGAGTATGCAGTTTTCAGGATTCGCCGGCACGTTGGGTTTTGGTTCACCGAGTTCACCATCAGCACAGTGATCATCAGCCGGATCCACACACGCCACACGTGAGCGGATTTTGGTCTCACATGGGTTGGCTGTTCGTCGACAACACGGACCTTTCGAAGATCTCGGCCTACGATCGTTACTGCAAAGACTTGATGCGAGACAAGTATTATATGTGGCTGCAGAAGGGTCAGAAATGGATGGCGGTTTACGCTGCTCATACTTTGTTGTTTGCAGCCGCTGGTGCGATTGTTGGATTGTTTTACGGCAACGTCGCGCAAATGACGGCTCAGTTCTTTTTCTGGGGCGTGATCATGCGAACGATTTACACTTGGCATGTGACTTGGGCAATCAACAGTGCGGCTCACATGTGGGGCTATCGCAATTACGAAACGCGTGAAGACAGCCGCAACAACTGGCTGTTCGCGATTTTGACCAACGGCGAAGGTTGGCACAACAATCACCACGCCGACCCAAGGAGTGCTCGTCACGGACACCGTTGGTGGGAAGTCGATATTACTTATCTAACGCTGGCCGGATTGCAGAAGATTGGCTTGATCAGCAATTTGGCAATGCCAAATCATTCGGCACTTGAGCGGAAGACGCTGGAGTAACCCGTTGGTTTCATGAATGAACACGGCATCCCGAAGCAATCGTCATTTCTTGAAGCTACAGTTTAGTTTTCGGCTGCTGTTCGTTGTTGTGACCGTGATTTGTGTTTCGTTTGGCGTCTACATGGCGAACCGGTCGGTGACCTTTGCGGTGCCGGCGGTAATGCCTCTTGATAAAGACGACGGTGTTCGCGTTGCGACGATAACGGAGCATCGATCGTATTGGTATGCAGATGAGATCCGGCTCAATGCGAAGGCGGAACCATTGCGTCGGATTGTTGCGTACGGCTTGCCAAGTCCAAGGAGCGTAACGCCAGAAATTGAACTCGCACGCGTCAAGTTCATGCTCGAGGATTTGACCAATATTCGTCACCGTTCTGAACGTGATTTGAAATTGATCGACCAGTATCCGGCCGAGTTTCGCAAGGCCGCGAAGGAAGGGATCGCTGCTCCGCGGCACTTTAGCCATGCCGCTACGGCAGCAGCTGTGTTGGCACGATTGGGCGATTCCAGTCAGCTCGGCCGTGTTGTCGACCTCTACAAAGCCAACGGCGCTTTGGCTCCAGAACTTTATGATTTGTGTATTTGCTTTAGCAAGAAGCAAACGGCAGCGGAGCAAAAGTTCATTCAGGCTTTGAAAGACCAGATTGAAATCGATGGCTGCTCTGAACAGTATCGCCAGACATTCGCTGAGCAACTTTCTGACATTGATCCAAAGCTGTATGAGTCTGTTCAGTTCGAGTTTGCCACGGAGGCTCAAATTCTGGCAATTCGCAGTGATTCCATTGCATGGCTTCTGGAAAACAAGGCGAGTGATGAAGTTTTCGAACTCGCGATGGACTACTTGAGCGATTCGAATGTGCAGCAAGAGTACTACAACTGCGTCGAAGTTTTGAGTGCGGTCCTGAAGAGCGACTGGTTTGCAAGCTGTGATCGCACTTTCCAGGAGCGATTTGTAGAACTGGCCGAACGGTTGGGGGCGTTGCACGGCCAATGTTTCAGCGAAATTGCCAATCACGGTGGAAAGTTGTTTGAACCTTTCATGCGGGAGTCGATCTCGAATCCGCAAGGCCGTTTCGAATTG